>JBGUMU010000030.1:0-35253 GCA_045116995.1 Bacilli bacterium | reverse complement strand
GCACCATAGATAATATCTTTTGCTTTAATATAATCAATAACTGAACAATACCAATTGTTTTTTGCGTTTCTTACATAAGCATATTTTAATTCTTTTCCTTTATCTTCTTCGTTAGGTATAAGAATAGTATAATGATTTTCGTTATTTACTTTTTGAATTAACACAAATTCATCGCACAACTCTTCAATGGAGTCGGATTGCTTGATAATATCTTCTACTTCTATCCAAGTTGGGTATTTGTCATTATCTTGTCCCCAATGATTAAGGTCAATAGCAACAACTTTGTCTCTAAATGTTCTTTCTACTATGTGTTTATATTTAGTAGTGTCAACTATAATCCCATCTTTGATTCTAATGAACTTACTCATAGTTAGTCCTCCAATGCAAGAATTAAAGTGGCAACAAAAGATAATCCACCGCCTTCTCCAAACAACAATAATAACCAACCAGTTATCATAATAGAGTCTACATTACCTATGCAAGTACCACAGATCAATAAAGTGATACCAGCTACAAGTGTAACGATGTCAAGCAACAAAACGATTGTTGCGAACCATATCCATACCTTTTTCATATTCTATTTTTTCCTCCAATAGCGATGCATTAACTTTTTGCTGCAATTCCAAGTGTCCCACACTTTGCCTTCCTTGAGAACGGTAATGTGATGACTTCCAGCTTTTACAACATAGACCTTTGTTTGGTCTGTTCTAACGAGAAATCTCTCGATTGAAATTTTCTTGTTTGCTTGGTCTCTTGGTTCGCTGCAAGTTTCCCAACCTTTAGACTCAAGGTAGAGTTTAATGAGTTTATCTTCGTTTGGAGCATACCCCTTTTGAAGAGCAAACTCGGTCATTTCTCTCATAGTCGCTGCATAGTCTTGATTAAGAGCGACAGAGATTGCGCGGTAGACACAGTCACTCGCATTTCTTCCTTTTGGATTGGCATTAAAGAAATGAAAATAAGGTGTCTCTTGAACCTTTAGAAGATTAATCTTTGACATTTTTAATCACCAACTTTCTAATTGACTTCTTATTGATGAAAAGCGGATTCCCCTTTTTTTGACCGAATCCGATGGTCTCTTCGTTATCAATTACCGAGTGAATGTTCGATAATCTAACGACACCGATTTTTCTGTAAACGATTACTTTCATAGTTCGTCGACCTCCATGTTGTTTACGACATAAGACCATAGATAACGGTCTTTTCTTCCTTCCACTTTTTTTGCTACGAATTCACGAGCTGCATCTTTGGATCTGAACTTGACCCATTTGCGCTTTGGAAGTTTTGAGAATGGTGGGTAGTAGCAATAGACCACATAGACCACTTCTTCGTTTTGCTTTTTCATTTACTAATTTCCTCCACAATAAATGCATCATATTTGTTTTTTTTGATTTCAATTTCGCTTGAATCTTCAAAAGTGATGAGCAAATCACCACTTGCTTTTTTGAGAAAAGAGTTAACTCTTCCGATTGTTCTTGTGACAATGGAATCAGAGTTTAATAACTTAATGACCATATTAACTTATGCTCCCTTCCGCTAAATTTTCGATTAGAGATTCTAATGCCTCGGCATCGTTTTTTGAACCTTTGCGCTCATCTTTGAAACAAAGAATCATTAATGCTAAAGGCATTCTCCATATTTTTGCTAACCTAACAAGGTCTTTTAATGTTCCTTTTGCCATGTTTCTGTTCTCCCCACTCTGCCTTTGCTCGGACTTGTGACCGACCTCGGTGGCATTAAGGAGGAGCATCAAATTCTTAATGCTCCAATAATCCAGTTCTTCGCATCTTGAAGAGAATCGCACATTTGCTTTTCCTCTCCGTCAATGTAGCAGTAGTAAACCCCACTCGCTTGGCTGATTAGGTGCTTGGTTGGTTTTCCCAAGAACCATAAGTACCAATCGCAAGTTGGTTCCCCATCGCCACTATTGTGTTTCCAGGACCAATTCATCCTTTTGTTTGGTTTCATACCCATTCTTCTTTTTCTCCTTCATCCTGGTTCTATATTAAATCGTATAGTTGCACATTGCAACAAAAAAGAACTCAAATTTATGAGTCCTTTCTTTTATTATTTTTTCTTCTCTTAATCGAGCAAACCTTCGGTTAATTCTGGTGGAAGAGGTTTTCCGTTTAGTGTGCAATCTTTAGCAGATCCAACATAACGAACATATCTTCTAATAATGACGTCCGCGAACTTTGGCATCTTCTCTACTATTTTGCATGTCCTACCGAGTTCTTCACAAGCAATCAAAGTTGTTCCAGATCCTCCAAAGAGGTCGAGAACTACCTCTCCTTTTCTTGAGCTGTTTTTTACGATAAAGGTAAATAAAGGAACTGGTTTTTGAGTAGGATGAAGTTCGTTGTGTAAAGGTTTATCATACTCCCAAACTGTATCCAAAGTTCTATCGTCAACGAAGTAAGATGCAGCTCCGCTTTTCCAACCAAAGAAACAAGGTTCGTGGCGGAAGTGATAATGATTCATTCCTAAAGTAAATGTATTTTTTATCCAGTTGCACATTTGTTTAACTTCCCAGCCAATGTCAAGCATTGCACCATGAACCCAATATGCCTTACGATCTGCAAACCAAACATAGAACGATGCACCAGGTTTCATGTGTTTATCAGCTTGAGACAATGCTCCAGCGAGGAATTTACGGAATTCTTCGTTATCCATTTTGTCGTTGTCGATTTTTCCTGCCTCTCCTTCATAGTCAACATTGTATGGAGGATCTGTAAGTAAGAGGTCAGCTTTCTTTCCGTCTTCAAATAGTAAATCAACATGGTTTGGATTCAAGGAGTCACCGCAAACGAGAGTGTGCCTTCCAAGTTTGATGACGTCTCCAGGTTTTGTGTATGTTTCTTCATTGATAAATTGGTCTTCATCAAAGTCATCGTCGGTTCCTTCGATTTCTGGTTCTTTTTCCATTAAGTCTTCAAACCCTAAAGAAACAAGGTCAAAGTCGTCTTTTAACTTTGCGAGTTCTTCATCCAAGTTTTCAAAGTCCCAATTTGAAAGTTCGGCAGATCTATTGTGAGTCAAGGCATATGCTTTTCTTTGTTCATCGGTAAGATGGTCGAGTCTAATACAAGGCACTTCTTTCCAACCGAGTTCTTTCAAAGCTGCTAAACGACCATGTCCTTCGACAATGATATTTTTCTCTCCCCAAATTCCAATTGGGTCGTTCATTCCAAATTGCAAAATTGAATTTTTGATGACTTCAATATCCGCTTTTTGATGCTTACGAGCATTCTTCTCATAAGGTCTCAAAGAATCAATCGAAAGATACTCAATTTTTAATTCGGCATTATTCTGATTCTTCATTTTCTTTATTTTGCTCCTTTTCTTGTAATTTTAACGCGGTGACATGCATTAAAGCAATTAAAGGTTTTAATCTTGCTTTTAGAGAGTTGATTCGATTTTGAATTTCGCAAACTTGAGCGAATGCCTCTTCGTTAGCTGCGCGTAATGATTCCACGGACTCACTACATACAATAATTGAGTATCCAACTCCACCAGCACTTGCGCGGACTGGATAGAAATTAGCGATTCTCTCTATCTCAAGTCTAACTTTTCGTTCACTCATTCCAGTGATGTTCATCAACTCTTGCTTGGTGTAAACACGATTAGGTTCGTTTTCGTTTAATAAGTAACCTAAAATGACGGATTCTTCTTTTAATTGTTGCAAACCTTCCTGGTTTTGCTTATATTTCTTTCCCATTGTTTTTCCTCCTAATTTAAATGAACACTGAATGGAAAGTCGTCTTCTGATAATTCGACGTCTTCAATTGACGTTTTCTCTTCTTTTGGTTTTTCAAGAGGTGGAGTTAACAAGTCCTCGACCTCTTGTTTTTCTTTCTCTTCCTCTTCCTTTTGAGGTGTAAAAGTTGCCACTCCGTTTTTCTTCGTATAGAGTTTTCCTTTCCAATAAGGATAGTAAACTGTATGAGTCCATGAACTTACATTAAAGTGGTTATGAACGAAGTAGGAAGTGATGAAAACTTCACATCGATCTGGAAGAGTGAGCAGTTCACCGTTGTTAACAAGTTCGTAAAACACGGACTTGTCATATCCTTCTCCCATTGAATCAAGAACGGAGAGTGGGTTCGCTACGAAACCATTGTTAGCGAAAAAGTTTAATTTAATGTAGTATAACTTTGCTTTATCGCTAACCTTTGCCATATGGTCTCCAAATAGCATCTCAAAGTTAAACATGACATTTGATTTCATTACTTTATACCTCCGTTCTTTTTACAAACCAATGTTAGGATCTGGGTTTGCTGCATTACTTCATTCTTCATCTTATATTCGTTTGCATAGCGGTCAGAAAGATGCATAAGAAATATACACTTGGTATTTTTTAAGTTCAGCTTTCTTAAACCACATATGGTTCCATGCAACGAGCAATGAGCATTTAAATTTCTTTTGTGTTGCGCTAATTGAGTTTTAGTTTCTACCCATTCTTCGTGAGAAATAAGCGAGTCTTGGAGTTTCTTTTCCAAATCACCAACTTGAGCATAAACAGTTTTATGAAAGTAGTTACATTCAATAAAGACATAATCTGGTTTGAAGTTTCTCAAGTCGCAAGTCCACCTTTTATGGTCGTTAACGAAGATGACACATTCTTCTTTAGTTTTGATAACAAATCCAAACGCGCCAGGACAGTCGTGTTCGACCTCAAATGGCATTGCATATATTCCATCACAAATTTTGGTCGGTTCAAGGTTCTTGAGTGGAACACCATCGCAACCGATAGAGTTTAGTGTCTCTTGACTTGCGAATAAAGTGATTCCAGATCTTGTTATATCTTTAGCAGCAACACAGTGGTCTTTATGGAGATGAGTTATCAAACACGCTTTTATGGTAGATAACTCAATCCCCTCTTTATTAAGACCTTGATAAATTTTCATCTTTGGAATACCACACTCGACCATAATTCGAGTGGGTACTCCATTGATGTTGAATTCAAAGATGTAACAATTGCCTTGAGATGAAGATGCAAGACAAATCGGTTTCATTAGAATTCCTCTTCGTAGTTATCCTTTGTTTCTTTTTCTTCAGCTTTTGGAGAAGGTTCGGTCGTTTTTTCTGACTCTTCTTCTTTGCTTGAAACATCGAAGTCTGGAACCGCGTTTCCTTTTGGTTCTTCCGCGATTTCTTTTTCTACTTTTTCGACTGGATTGACATCGATGAATCCACCATCTACTTTTTGAGGTTTTTCATCTAAAGATTCGTCATAGTCTTCGTTCATTACTTTCACTGCGTTTGCAGCGGCAGCACTGTTGAATTCGCGTGGATAGTTTTTAAGAGCGTTGTTTTTCATCTTGCGAATTACCATCGCCTCTTTAGAACCTCCGCTTGTGTAAGTGTTGGAAAGTTCCTTTTGCCACTCTGGATCTGCGAGAATTTGGTCGAGACTCTTTCCGTCAAACGCTTTATTGAGTTTGTCATAAAACTCTTCTCTTTTCTCGACATCGACAACCACTTCACCTTTTTTGTTTGTCTTTTTAAATGTGTAAAGATTATTTTGTCGAATTTGAGCGATAAGGTTTGGAACGATGCTATCACGAGTTGCCATTAAGTATTCGTATGTTCCATCCTTTTTTAGCAATGGATAGACAATCATAATGACTTTTTTATCAAGAGATTTAGGTTTCCAAGTAAATGGAGTCATCTTTTCTCCATCGAAACCTGGAAGAGTGTATTCATCGCCTTCTCTAATTAAAAGAGCTGGTTTTAATTCTTGAACATTGACTCCAAATCTTCGTGTGAGTTTTTCGTTTCCTGCGCCTTGAGGTCTAATAGAGATGGAGTATTTTCCGCCTTCTCCTCTTCTCATGTCGATGAACGCCTCGGCTGGAATCGCGTTAAAGTTGAGTTCGGTTAAACCGACATTCGTTAAAGCGATTTTAAGCATTGTTTGGTCTACATCGTTTAATGAAATGCCATTGTTTTTAGTGGTTGTAATAACCGCTGCAATTGCATTGATTACGCATTGCTTTCCGTATTCGGTGAAATTTTGACCGACTTCTTGGAGACCTCGCTCTACTTGAAGAGCAAGGTCAACCTGGTATTGTTGCACCGCGGAAATGGATGCGTTTGTTTTGGTTACTTCATTTTTTGCCATGTTTTGTTTTCCTCCTAAATTTTCATAACCATTGGTGTCGTAATATTATCCACAACCTTAACACAAATCAATTGTGAATCGGTTTTGAATTTTGAGTTGAATGTTTCGGTTGAGATTTCTCCACCTTCATCAAACAAGAATGGAAGATCTGCAAGACCAAGAGCAGCTTTAATTTTTTCACAAATTTGAATTCCAGTCACGACTCTTTCAGACTTGGAACCGCTCTTCCAAGAAACGGTCGTGCTTTCTTCCTTATCAACATTGTAGATATAAGGTTTGCAAATTGGGTCGTAACCGCCATTGATGTTTTCTCTGATGAGTTGGAATTTAATGTTTCCAAAGACTCGCGAGACGTTTTCATCAAGCATCTCCAACTTAATTTTAATAAACAAGTTAGTGAGTTCTTTCTTTTGCTCGGTCTTTGCGAGTTTGGATTCGTATTCTTTCTTAATTTCCTTGATGGAATTTAATTGATTAACTTGTCTTTGATAGTATTCAAAGTCATTAATAACTTTTTGGAATTGCTCTTTTTCGTGAGTCTTTTCTTCGACCTTTTCGCGAACATGAGCGTTCAAAGCTGCGTTATCAGCGGAGATAATTCTCTTCTTGGAATTTAAGTCTTCGATTTGCTTTTCAAGTGTGGCAATCATTGGATTGACTTCCACTGGTTCGTTTTCTTTAGCGTTTAGAACCTTTGAAACGTCGTCGATTTCTTTCAAAGTATCTTTGATTGAAGATTCTAACGAGTCGAGTTCAAGAGTTGCGCCATTGAAGTCTTCTTCAAGGTTTTTAAGCAAGGTTTCTTTTAAATCCTTGTCTGCCTTGTTTTTCTTTCCAAGAGAGTAGACATCATCTCTTTCTTTTGAGATTTTAGCAAAACAATCTATTTGCGCTTTCTTTAGTTCTTCTCCCTCTAAAGGACGATGACAAGTTGGACACTCGGCAACAAATGGTTCATTAAGTTTTGCATCAAGTTCTCTGACTTTAGCGATGTAATCCATTCTCTTGACATTGCATTCTTCAATTGCCTTTTTGGTGTAGTCGATATCTCTTTCTTTAGTGGATATCTTTTCTTTTAAGGATGCCTTTTTAGTAAGTTGTTCACGGTATTTACTATTCAAAGCAGCCAACTTTTGATTAAGGTCGGAATTGGTATTCTTTTCCTTATCCGCTAATTGCAAGGAGATAATCTTCTTGTTAATTTCGATTATTTCCTTATCAATTTCCACGATTGGTGCATCGCTTGTGAGTCCATTTTGGAGATTTGCGATTTGCTCATCTATGTCTTGGATTCCTTTTTTAGCGACCGCCAATTCTTGCTCACTTGGAGATGGAGTCTCTTCAAGCAATTTAATTTGAGCATCAGATCCTATGATTTGCTCTTCAAGTGAGTTGATTTCATTTTGGTAGTATTTTTTTACTTCATCGATTCTTCCACCGCGGATATTTAAGTCCGATTGGAGAGGTTGAAGTATTGGTTCTTTAGCAAAAACATCCGCATCGCTAATATCTCCAACTAAAGAGATAATGAAAGCGCGGAGGTCTTTCCATGTATCGCTTTCTCCCATTTCTCCAATATAGAATGGATTAATGAGCATTTGAACGAAATCAATGTTCTTGAATTCACAACCTTTAAGTTTGAAATCTTCTTGAAATAAGGCAATGAAATCTTTTTTTGCCTTTTGCTTGACTCCGTTGTACCAATAAGTCAAGTAGTGACCTTTGAAGACCAAGTCGTCGGTTCCTCTTGTCTTGACCCAATCCTCACCGTATTCTTTGCGGAGGACTATTTCTTTGCCATCGACATCGAATGTGCCTTCGACTCTGACCTCAAGTCTTGTGTCGCTTAATGGTTTAATAGCAGCGATATCGCTTGAACCATTAAGGAGTTTATCGGAGAGCAACCAATAAATCGCCTCCAATGTGTTTGTTTTGCCGATTCGGTTTTCACCGACGATTTTGGAATTACCATCAAAAACATACTCGGCATGTGGTATGTTTCTAAAGTTGCTTAATTCCAGCTTTTTCAAAACGACCTTCATAAATTTGTACCCCTTTCTTTTCCAAGTCGTAATAAACGGTAGTTTCTACCTCTACGGTAGTCCCACCTTTTAGAATGATGTAACATTTACCATCTTTTCGCAATGGCATCAAGTAAGCAATGTAGTTTTCACTAATTGCTCCAAACGGAACTTTTGTAGCGACCATTTAAGCACCTCCTTTTAGTCGAGCATTCCTTTGATTGTTTCATACAACAACTTTGAGTTTTCTATTTCCTTTCTTTGCAATTCTTTATTAGTAAAAGAATCAAAGATGTTTCCGTTTCTTTCGTAACAAGAAATGATAAAAGTTGATGGTTTGTCATCGTTGTAATTCATCCAAACTTTGACCCATTTCTTTTCTCTGATAACCTTAAAACCGTAACCTTGATAATGTGGGTCGTTCTCCCATATATCTTCGTTATCCTTTAAGAGTTTATTCAAGGTTGGAACCATAAGATTCGCATCTTCAATAATTTTAATTCCCATGTTTCATTTTCTCCTATGTTTGCTTTCGCATATGCATATTAGAATTAATAAGTTGCACATTGCAACAACTAAATTAAAAATCTTTTTGATCTGCTCTCACGCGCGTTGTCAGAGTGAGATATAAGTAAGTACCAATTTATACTTTATATTAAACATAACTTAACTAAACTTAACTTAATAGAACTTAACGATTTAACAAGTTAAATCAAAAGAAAATATAAAATAAAAGAAACTACGCATGTGTTCTTATTAATAAAATTATTAATAAATTTTTTTTGATTCCAAAAAGACCGTTTTTTCAGATCCAGCTTATCTCTTTATAACTTTTCTTGTAAAAAAGTAGATTTTTGATAGAATTTAAGTGTGAGTTTACGACTGTACCCACATTTGAATTTACTCCTTTAGTTTCTTCAAATGGTCGTGACTCACTTTTTCTATAAGTGTGTTAATAATATACTTGTAAAGTATGTTATGGAATGTTATATTATATACGCATACATGAAATGGCACATTCTGTATGACTCCCGAAATTTCCTCCATTGAATACATAGCAACTTTGTAACCAATGGGCATCGACATTAATAATCGATTAATGTCGACAACAAACTCGATGATGTTTCTCATGTTTCGCGTCGTCGAGTTTTTTTTGTTTTTTTGTTTTTATGTGATATCATTTAGAAGTGGGTAGCAATCAATGAGCAAAAATGTTTTTAAGGCAACAGACGAGCAATTAGAAGAGTTATATACAGCGTTAAAAGGCGGTGCGCCTCTTCTCCTTGCGTTACAATATGCAGGAATTAGCAGAGCGACTTATTATTACTGGGTCGCTGTTTCGTGTGTTGTAGAACAAGCAAAATCCCAGGAAGAGTTGGAAGGCGTGGAGGACGTTCTTCAAAGCGGAATCTCAATTCAAGAAGTAAGAGATTTAAGCGAGTCCGCAGCTAACCAAAAACGAACAGGCATTAGTGTTTGGATTGAACCTTCCGCGGATTCCGTCCTTGCTTATAAAAACAATCGCAAGTTTAGAAAGTTCGCAAACAAGTGTTATGAGGTTATTCAAGAGTGTGGCAAAATCAGATCACAACTCGCAATCATTCACTTGAACAATATCAGAAAATCCGTAGACAAAGGCAACCGCATGAACGCGAGTGGTTCAATGTGGTTTTTGGAGAGAACTCTCTCCGACTTCTTTGCTAAACCAAGTGACAAAGCTGCAGATCAAGACAACGAGACCGTCCGCGTTGAACCAGTCCGTGTTGAGTTTGTAGACCCAAACAATGAAGAGACAGAAGAGAGAGTCAAGGAGATGGAACAAGACCTCCTTGCAAAGATAAATGGCGAAGGTAAAGCATAATGGCAGTCACGGTGTACCTTCCTGCGGTATTTAAGAAAATCCAGGAAGAAGGTCATAATAATAATATTCTTTACGGTGGTCGTTTAGGTGGTAAGACCAACAACACAGCCAAGATTGCAATTCTGGAGATGTTGGCGAATCCTTACTACGATGTCGTTGTTGCTCGTGTCAGCTACGGTTCACTTGCCGACTCATCTTACGCGGAAGTTGAGGCAGCGATTAGAGATATGGGAGACAACATTAGCGAAGAGTTCCACTTGAAAAAGTCGCCTTTAAGAATTGAGCGAAAAGGAAATAGTGGCACGATTTACTTTATCGGTTACGGTGGAAGTAATACCTCCAGGACCAAGTCATTTAAACCAAAGCATAAGATTAAGGTCGTTATCCTTGAAGAAACTCAAGAGTTGAAGGATGAACAAAACTTGAACGAGGCACTCGCATCTCTTCGTAGACATTACGGAGAGAACGTCCGTGTTTACATTCTTGGAAACCCAAAACCTCAAATGAGTCATTGGTTCTCCAAGTTTATCGATGCAAAAACATACGACTCCGATTGGGGAGTTTATAACTTGACTTACAAGGACATCCTTCCATTCATCAATGATTACGATTTGCGCGAAATCCTCAAGACAAAGATTGTAGACTATGAGTATTACAAGTGGTTCTATCTTGGAGACCGAACTGGTGGATTCGGTTCTGTCTATCCAATGTTCAAGCTGGATAAGCACGTCATCACCGCAGAGCAATGGAGTATGGTACAAGAAAGAACAAACATAAGACCTGTTGCTTGTTTAATTGGTGGCGATGGAGCGGTCAACCGAGACTGTACTTCATTCGTTCCGCTCATCTTACTCAATAACGGTCAATGTGTAGTTGGACCGATTTTCTATCACAATCCAGTCACGGACGGAGTAGTTGGTTATCATCAGCTCGTACAAAACTTGCTTGTGTTTTGGTTAGAGGATGTTCTTGGAATGTTCCGACTTGGAACTTTGAGAGAAACCAGGACTCATCCTTATATGCAAAGAGTACCTGTTTGGATGCGAATTGATAGCGCAGCGGCAGATCTTATCCAAGAGTGTCGATTCTTTTTGAGTGACCGCTGCTCGGTGGATGCAGTTAAAAAAGGAACAGTTCCAGATATGGTTTCCACCGTTCAAAGCGCAATCTTGAACGAAAACATCATCATCATTGATTATGGTGGATACAAGTCTTACACGAAGAATCAATGGATAAAGACAAAGATTAATCTTCTCGCGGAGCAATGGGAGACCTTGACCTGGAATGAAAAACAAGACAACTATGACCCAATCGTTCCAAACGATGTAAGCGATGCAGCTACATACGCTATTGTCACCTGGTTCAAGAACCCAGAAAACATCCATTATTTCAATATTGCAAAAATTATGGGTAAACAAACAAAGTTGATTCGTGATATAATATCGCCAAAGGAGTAAAAGCAAATGCAAAATGAAGAAAAGAAGGTAGTCGCACCTGAAAGCGAAGAAAAAGTCGTTGAAATCGAAGATGTCGATGCTGGACTCAAAGACTCTGACGTTCAAGCAATTAAAAAAGAGAACGAAAGAAGAGTTAAAGAGCAACATGTCCTTAACAAAGACCAACAAAGAATCTTCACTAAAATCCTCAAAGAGGCAAAGATGCCTGTAAAAATCAAGGATGAAGATTTCAAACTTGGAGAGAACGAACTTGATATTCGTGGACTCTCTTCAGCAAACAGAACTCAAATGTTATTTAGAGAATTAACGCTTGAAAACATTTATTTAAAGCAATGTCTAACAAGTTTAATTGATATTTCTCGCTTGTTAATGGTTATTGCCGACAAACTTGGTGTTGAGGACATCGTTGCCTCCACCGACGATGTTATCGAAAAAGTCGAGAAAAAAGAAAAAATTAAAGAGCAGCTCAAGAAAGTAGCAGCTCGAAAAGATAAAGCTGCAAAAGCATAAGCAATTAAAGGAGATTCGCAATGGCAGAAGAAGAAAACAACAACTCGGTTATTGATACTGTAGTTCCTAATGCTGGAGTGAGTGTTTTTCAAAATACACTTGCTCAAGTAGTCAATGATACCTATTCCTTTGCGAACTCCTCGCTTTTTATTGCTGCGATTGCAGGATACTATCATGACTATGCTTATCGTTATATTAGACCAAGTGTTCAATGGTTAGATGGTTATGTTCCAGGACTCCACACTGCAGGAACTGGAATTATGTCTACTCACATTGCTGGTTCTTTAATTAACGGTCTTACAAAGCAGATCGTAGGCGAAAAACTCGTTTTAAGACCTGTTGAAAAAGATGATGAAGGATTAAAAACTCTCCGATTTACAAGTGAATGGGCGAAGAAAGTCAACATCAAAAAAGCTGTGAAAGCAGCGGTCGGATACGCATTAGGTGTTGGAACTTCTCTTTTGAAAATGAACAAGAAGATGGACGGCACGATCTGGTGGGAAGGATGCAGATTTGACACTTGTGTTTACCTTTCATCCTTTACTGGAGAAATCAAAGAGGCAGAGTTCCTCCTTCGTTCCTATGTTGACACTCGCGGAAACAAAGGTAATACTCACTACTATCTTTGTGAAAAGAGATACTATCAAATTAGTAAAGGCAAAGTTGAGAAAAAACCAGACGGAACATTCGACGTCCTTGAGAAAAAAGGCGAAAGAATCCCAACTGTTGAATATGTCATTCATAGAGCAAACTCTCAATCCTTGCAAAATATAACCAATCGTTCAATGATGAGAAAGACAATCGGATGGACTGAAATCCCAGAAGAAATCCGTAAACTTATCAAGGAAGACTACGCGGTTTTAAGAATTGGCGAACCTCAAAAACTCGGTTTTACCAATTTAGGAGTTGTCGCCTTGTTAAATGGCGATGGCGACATTTCATGTCCAACAGGCACCAACTTTGGTGCCTCGATGATAGTTCCTATCCAGGACGACTTAATCACCTATGAACTCGCGAGTAGTTATTTACTCCGCGATATGTACAATGGCAAAGGAACCGTTTATCTTCCAAAATCACTCTCTCTTGGTGACTATGGCGGTTATCCAGGAATCACAAATATTGTTGATAAATCCGAAACAACCAACATTCCAGGAGATGCAAACGCGGTCAACACTCCAGTTATGCCTCCTTATATGCCAGAGAATCCTTTACAAGGTATGCCAGATCGTGTTGAGACCTTAAAAGGTGTCAACCCAGAAGACCAACAAGCAATCGTGCAACAATTCGAGACACGCGCTCAAGAATGGCAAACCATCAAGGAAAACTGCTTGAAGAACATCGCAACCAAATGGGGAATGAGTCCAAAGATTTTAAACTCTTTCTTGGCGGTTGGACAAGTCCAACAAACAGCAACTCAAGTCGATAGTGAAGATGATGTCTCTATTTCCTTCATCAACTTGACTCGTTCCTACTTTATCGATAAAATCGATGAACTCTTGGAAACCACTTTGAACTATTATGGCAAACCAGCCAACATTCACATTGAGTTCGCATCTCCAAGTCTCATCAACAAAGACCGTATTCTCCAAAGAATCAGCTCTATGAGACAAGAAGGATTTATTGATACCGAAGATGCAATCCGCGAACTCAATCCAGATCTTGAAGAAGATGAAATTCAAGGCAAGATTCAAAAGGCACAAGAGCAAGAGATGAAAATGATGATGGCACAAATGGGTGCGCCAACCGATGACGAACTCACAGGTGCAGGGAACGGTGATTTAGATGGCACAACAAGTATTTAAATCGCCAGACAAACAAGCAGAATCAATAGTCAAAAATCCGTTTGACATTTACTCGGTATCTCAAGAAAAAGGCAAGAAGACTCCGTCTGCCTTTTTTGGCGAAGAAAGTAAAAGACTCGTTAATATGAGTCCTAACGACTACTTTAAGTTCGTAAGTCACCAAGTTGGAACAACTCCTGAAAAGCTGATGGAACAAAGACAAAGAGTGCCAAACGAACTCACTGTTGATGACATTCGCAAGAAAATGCGCGAAGGAGTAAAATTCGACACTCCGTGGTTAAGACTCATGGATAGAGGAGAACCAGGAGATGTAAATCCTTACTGGCAAGAAGGACTCCATCGTATGTTAGCTGCAGGTCAAGAGTATGGAATGGACACAAAGTTTCCGACTTACATCGCTTATGAAAATGACCCGTGGGGAGAAATTGATACTCTCTCAATGGACGATTTTATAAAACATTACGATACCAGGAGACTTGAAAGATATAATAAATACAAAGAGCAAGAACGAATCAAAAAAGAAGAACTTGATGATTTCTATCAACAAGCAACCGCTGACCGATTTGGAATCTTGCTCGATGAAATAACTCCAGAACTCATCGCTCAATACAAAAAAGAAGAGGATGATATGTGGAGAGAAGAGAAAGATTGGAATTACTAATGCAACCTACAAAAGTGCCTGTCCTAAAGGACATTTATACAAACTCACTATATCAAAGCACTTTCTTGCCTGTTTTTGAAAGAGCAGAAACGAAGATAAAAGAACTTGTCTTCGCTGCTTTTTTATTTAGAAAAAGTAAGTATTTTTTGCTACTCTCAATCGCTCAAGTCATCGCGGATGTGGATAAAAAAGTTCCAAGAACTCTCTATGACCGTGACACTTACATCAGATCGCTCCAGATCAAGAGTCAATTCTTCGTGAGAAACTTCTACGATAAACCGCTTGAGGCATTCAAAGAAGTTCGTGAGAAATTGCTCGGTTCAATTCCAGATCCAGCGAAAGCACCAAGACTCGACAATCCTAAAGAGGCACTCGACTTGATTCAAAGTAAAAGACTATGGAGTGAGGCAAAAGGTTATCCAAATGTGGTCAACTATCCAAAGCAAGTCAAATTGAGATTGAACGAACTCGCTCAAGCACCAGTCACGACTCAAGAACCAGGAAAGAAACCAATCAGCTTATGGCAAAAAGCAGAACTTGATGTTCGCTATGAAAACCAAATGCAAAATCTCCAAAATCTCCGCGTTCAAGGGGTCAAATATGCCTGGATAAGTTCTCATCCGAACTGCTCCAAAAGATGCCAACAATGGCAAGGAGAACTCGTTATTCTTGAAGGTCACGCGGTCTCTCCGCAAAAAGTAGTGAACTATAAGAGTTTTAAATATAGCAAGTCAAGTTACTTGGTTGGAGCTGTCGACGGTCATAAAGTTTACTCTCTTCCAGATATCATGGACACGGTCGATTCACGCTATGGTTATCACAACAACATTATTTGCGGTTTTAACTGTCGACATCGCTTAATTCCTTATACAGGTCAAGCAGCTCCAAAAGAGTTCTCAAATGAGGACATCAAAAAACAGCGCGAAATTGAATCAAAGATTCGCGAAATGGAGCGCACTATTCGTTTGAAAAAGAAACAACTAAAATTGTATAATGAATTAGGTGATAAACTTGCTGTTAAGCAATTAAAAGAGCAAGTTGTCATTCTAATCGAGCAATATAAACGATTCTGTGAAAGAAACGGTTATGCTTGGTATCAATATCGAATCGAGGTATAAGTATGGCATTTAAGAATCCAAATAGAATTATTGATGGTCTTACTAAAGAATCAACAAGTTTGATTGACCAAATAAATAAAAACACTTCTTACATTGAATTAATGCAAAAATTTAAAGATAATGTTATATCTCCTGATGAAGAAGATTTGCTTGAAGAATATAATGAAAAACTTGAAGCATTAAGAGATATGGAAAAAGCTGATGATGAGATTAAAGCAGCTCAATATATTTCATCTTCTTTTAATCCAAATTCTCCTGAATTAAAAACACTTAAACAAAAAATAGATAATGGGGAAGCAGATGAAACTGAAAGATATAAATATTACAGACCTTTTTATAGAAAAACTATTGCTGACACATTATTAGAAAATTTAGGAAGAAAATAGATTATGGCGTTTAAGAATGTTGATGCTCAAGTAGACAGCTTGGTTCAGAAGAATGATGACCAAGTTGTTTCAAATGACCAAAAAAGAGCAAAAACACTTGAAAGCTGGAGAAATAGCATCATAAACGATGTCAGAAAAAACGCTCAACCAAAGTCAATGGCTTCCTGGTTAAAAGATGCTCCATTAAGGAAACTTGATGAAACCCAAATCAGAAACCTTTTGACTCAAAAAGATGAAAATGGCGAACCGTATGATGAAACCATTTTAAGTAATTTCAGCAATAGCAAGATTGACAAGAAACAAGTTGAAAAATATTATGACTTGCATTTTAAGAAATAGGAGAAAATAATATGCAAACAAAGAGTTTGAACAAATTGGTGTTGAATCTAAAAACTCCAAAAATTACTCAAGAATCACTTGATAATGAAGTTCGTGAAATGTTCAAAAATCGTGAAGAAGGACTCAACTTTATTAATTCTCAAGATTGGGAAAGTGAACAAAGCAAACAAAACGCTATGAAAAGTTTGGATAGAGTTTATCCAGACATAGTTGAATATTCTGCTTTATCTCAATTAAAGAGAAAAGTTGGCGATATATTAACCACTAAAAGTGGTCGTAAATATAGAATCGATGAACCAGCAGATAAAGAAGGATTAAGAACATGGGGAAAAGACCACATTTTGTTAAGAGAACTTAATGATAAAGGCGAAGATGTTTTTGATTTCGGAAGCTATGGCTGGTTTCCAATCGGTGATTTCTTAAAAAAATAGGAGGACATAACAATGGCACAAGTATTCAAAAATCCTGTTGAATTAGCTGAGGAGTTAAATAACAAAACAAGAACTCCAAATTGGAAAACAAGGGATGCAGCTCGACAATATTTTTATAACAAATATTATAGTTCGAGAAGTAAACCAGAAGTATATCAAAATGTCGCTGTTCCAAATTTTACCGACCAAGACGTCATTGATGAAGCCAACGAGTTTATTAGACAATATGAAAGACCTGTTGGCAGAGTAAGTTATGTTAAGAAAAATGGAAAATGGGTTGAAAGCGATAGAGGAGTCGACCGCTATCTTGATACAGGATTATTCAACGAACCTAAAAATAATGACTGGTATAAATTCGACAGAAGTGTAGGTGCATTTACAAGAGTAAATCCATATTATCAAACCTATGAATCAATTAGTCCAACAAAAGATAAAAAAGTCTTATATGAAGGTCTTGGTGTTGCTGGAAGAGAAGAAGCATATAAAGATGCATTAGAAAAATATTATGCAGAAATGTTGAGCGAATATTTGAAATAGGAGTCGTAGTTATGGCACAAAAAGTATATAAAAGTCCAGAGCATCTCATTCAAGGAGAATTAAGAAGTGAAGATGAACTCTACGATGAGTCAAGCAAAACTCCGCTTGATGATTTCAAAACTTTTGAAACGCACATGTATCAAGGATATGACCCATTTCATTTTAGAAAAAGATATGGGATTGATGATGTCAACTATAAGCAACCAAACTATCCAGGATTATTAGATGCATACAGCAAGTCAAAAGGCAAACACGCTGGAGTGGCACTAACAGATCCTGAAATTAAAAAATATTTTGATTCTCAAATAGCGAGAAGACAAAGTCTCTATGAGCGATTAAAAAAAATCCCAGAAGAAAAAAGAAAAGACTTTGCAATTGGACTTGGATATGAACTCGACCCATTTGACTTTGAACCAGACGCAGTTGAAAATTCATATGACCCAAGTATAGATGATTGGTTTGATTACAATCCACACGATTGGGAAACAATCGAAAGATATCTTGATGAAATGGGGTATTAAGTTATGGCATTTAAGACACCAAATCCACTTATTGATAAGATGAGTGATAAAAATGTTTTTGATGGCGATTATCGTAGGAGTTGGGGAGATAGTGAGGCAATTAAAAAGATTCACGAGTTTCTTCGTTCCGACCCAACAAAAGCAGACGCAAAATTTATTAAAGCACAGTTTCCTGAGGCAGATGATGATTTAATTAACAATGCTCTCGACCAAGTTGAAGTTGTTGACTCTTTCGCAGGTGCGCCATTAAGCAGCCCAGAATACTATTATCGCGGAATTCGATATACTCCTACTAAAGAGGAAGAAGAAAAGTTGAAAGACGAAACCTTCCAAAAGGTGCATAGTAAACTACCATTCTAAATTAGCGACAAACAAAAGCATTGTCGCTTTTTTTATTGTTGTGTTAAGATAATGTTGTTAAGGAGATTATCAAATGGAATTTAAAGATATTGTCGTCGATAATGACGCCATTGTTAATACAGAACCAAAAGAACTCCCAGAAGAGGCGCATAATATACCTCAAGGAGTCAAACCACAGCTTAATCCTAATCCTGGTTATAGCGAAGATGGAAAAACTGTTCCTGCCATTAAGACAGATCTTGTCGAAGGCGAAAGAGGAACTCCAGTCGATGTCGTGACCGAACCAAGACCTGCTTTTAAGTCCGTGCAAGAAATTTATAACTTTTTGAACGGTATCAAAATCAAAGGAAAGAACCTTGAAGATTACATCGACTCTCAAGGCGGAGTCACCGAAGAAGAACTCCAAGCTGCGGTCGCAGATCTTGAAGAACAAATCGGTGCAATCCCAGGTGGAACAAAATTATATAAACATAATATCAGTATTCTTGGTGTTAAGATGAGTGGTGCTAGTGATACTACTAAAAAAGATATTAGAGTAAATATTATCTCAACTATTTCAGCACCTATAACATCAATATCATCGTTTATTGACTTATTAGATTTAGAAGTTAGTCATACTGATTTCGTAATTAGTGATATGGAATATGCCGAAGATTTTGGTAAAATGTATGTCTTTGCTATAAGAGATGGTGATACTTACGAGGGATACTCTTTCAAAGAAAACACTAATTATAGAGTTAGTGTTGATATGGTAGAAAGTGTATATGATGAATTACTCGATAATGTTACCGAACTTTAGGAGGAAATAAAAATGGCACAAGAATTAGCAAGATTCTATTACAAATCTAAAAATGGCAAAGGTTACTTAAACCTTAAAACTCCTCTTTCCAAAGAAGAGGCAAAAAACTATATCCAAATTACAAAGGAGCAATTCGATGAAGAAACCTATGTTGCTCCACATCAAGCGACTCCAGAAGAAATCGCTCGATCTGAAAAAGTCGCTCGAATCAGCGAACTCAAGCAACACTTAAAAGATACCGACTATTGTATCATCAAAATTGCCGAAGGTGTCGCGACCGCGGAAGAATACGCGGATGTTATCTCTTCCAGACAATCCTGGAGAGCAGAAATCAATCGACTTGAGGAGGAACTCAAATAATGGGATACGAAAGTAAAACCGAAGAACCAATCGTAGTCACTCCAACTAAAGAACTCTCAGTTAAAGAATTCAATAAAAAGGAAGTCGAGCAAATCGCAAAGAGCGTTTGTGAACCAAGATTTGATTTTGATAACCCATTTAAGGGTGTTGAGATAGTCGATGCTAACTCTACCGACGAGTTCTTCGCAGCTATTGATGAGGGCAAATTACCATTATCAAGCAAAAGCGATTTAACTGATGAACAACTCGAGAAAATTCTAACTATTTTGAAAAAGGCGATTAACGGCAAAGTAGTTAGTCGTAATGGCAGCGCGTTTCTTTTCCTTAGTTACTTTGAAGTCTCAGGTAGTACCTCTTTATGTTGCTGCTTTGGATGTAGTTCAAGTCATGAAGGTTTAGGGCTACACATTGAGTACTATTTAGATTTAGCTGAAGGTTCATACACTTGTAATTCTACCGAAATCTAATCTCTTATTTAAAGAAATGACTCCGTTGAGCATTCAATGGAGTTTTTTCTTGCCTATTGTAAAAAATAAAAAATGTGTGTTATCATAATTTGTAGTTAATAGGTTAGCAAAAAAAACAAGCCGAATACAAATTAACACAAAGGAGTAAATTAATGGAAAAATTAATTGAATCAATGCGTAAAACATTAGCTGAACTCGGATTAGATGAGAAGACCATCGATGCAGCTATTGAAAAAGCAGTTGCCGATGCTCAATCTGAGGAAAACCCACAACCAAGTGGTGACCCAGTCCCACCAACCGAACCAACCGATGAATTACCAGTTCCTCCAGTTCCGCCAGGAGAAGAGGCACCAGGAGAAGAACCAAGTCCAGATCCAAGTGCTGTAGATGCTCAAGTCGAATCTGAAGGAGACCCAATTCCTCCACAAGAAGTTCCACCTGTTGAAGAACCAACTCCAGCTCCAACTCCAGTTCCACCATTTGACCCAACAGAACTTATCGCGAAAGTCGATGAAGTTACACAAGCAAATGAAGAATTGAAAAAAGCAAACGAAGGTTTACTTCAAAGAGTAGCATCTTTAGAAGAGGCATTGAAATCAGCAGGAGTTATTGACGGAAGTTCATTAGCGCAAAGTGTCGGTGATGAAAATCCAGCCGCAGCTCCTCAAAACCCAACCACTGATGTCTTCTCTGATACATTAAGAGAACTTAATGGTGGTAAAAGGTTCTAAAAAAGAAAGGAATTAACTAATTATGGCATTAGAAACCATTACTCAAATTCTCGCACCTAATAATGCTCCATATATTAATGGAATTAACGGTGAAAGAAGAATCTCCGCAGCTATCCTTAAAAACTTTTATCAAGGATTAGTTGAAAAGAACGGAAAAGGTGTTGACGATAACTTCGTAAGCGCTGGTGATGCTGAAGAGGCAACTCAAATCGTAGTCCACCGTGTCTTACCTGTTAAAATCAAACCAAGAGAACAAGGCGCATCCAAGAATGGTGCATCCTATTCTCAAAACCAACATTATCCTCAAACTGAAGATGTCGGTATCGACATTCTCACAGTTTTGGATGACCCAATCTTAATCCCAAGAGCAAGTTCAGACAGAATCAATGTTGACTTACTCGCACAACACGTCCAAATCTTTAGTGATAGATTTGCGACCATTTACAATGGTGCTACCACAGCATCAAAAATTCTCGCGACCTATGTTGCTAAAGCAAACAACCAACCAGTCAACGAAGTCGTTATCTCTTCTTCCGATATTACCAACAAGAAAGTTCTTGAAAAATTCATCGAAGGTAACTCCTTACTTGATGAAGGTGACCCATCTCACGGAATTGACATCTTCCCATTAAATACCAGAGTCGCAGTGTTTAGAGTTTCCTACCGTGCTACATTAAAAGCTGGTGGCATCTTAACACTCGGTGGTGCAAACGAAGTGTACAACATTCTCGCAGGATCTGGTCTTAACAATCAAGGCGAAGCAAGAACAGAAGATGATGGATTTATCGGCGTTATCGATGGAGTCGAAGTTAGACTTATCTCTAACGAATCTCTTGGTCACGCTGCCGAATTCCTCGGTTTCCCAGCCAACGAACTTAAAAAAGGCGGAGTATTCGCAGGTTACATTGCATCTTCCTATGCAAATGCTCGTGGTGCCTCCACAAGAGAAAGAACCAAAGTTGTTGACGAAGTTAACGGACAAGGTATCAGACTCTTACCTTATATCAAATTCGGTGCTGTCTCCTGGTATCCTCTTGGTAATGTCTTCTTCACAAGCGAAGAATGGAATCCAATTGGTGACTTAAAGAAATTATTCCCAAGTGTTGCCTCACAAATTACCTTTAAACTTAAAGGTATCGGTTCCAGATTGAATTCTGACTTAACATCCGATAAGATTACAGCTATTGCAGCTACTGGATTCACATTAGGTGCAGTTGCAGCTCATGACGATTGGGGTGTTACAAACCATTGTAAGGGCGCATACTATGTTGTCGATACTTCCCAACTCACAACAGTTAGTGCTTTCTTAAAGGCACAAAAAACCGCGACTTACAAAGGATCTGTCTCTGTTGATGGCGCATCTGTCACAACAACAATCGCGAATAAGTCATGGGTTACAGTTCTTACCATCTCTGATGATGGCACATGCGTCCTTGCAAGTAAGCAATACGTCGCATAGTCGAACCTAAAAATTAAGGGTCTCTTGTAAAAGGGACTCTTTTTTATTACAATAAGAGTTATGAAAACACTACACAAAATTAAACCATACTCTGATAAGACTCTCTTCTGGAACGAAGAGACCAAACAATACGAACTCACTATTGAGTATTTCAAGGACAATTTCGATAGCACTTTTGCTAACGATGAAGTCTTGACTAAAAGACTAAAAAAGAACTCTCGCAAGATTTATCGTTTCATTCGCAATAGAACTTATAGTCGCAATAGACCAATAGTGGAAAATGTCGTCAATCTCACCGAAGAAGGTCGTAACTTTATCAAGGAAATGTTATCAATTCAAATCGAGGCGGATGCTCAAACAGGATTTAACGACTTGTCTGAAACTCCAGCGGTCAACTTATCAAGCGGTCAAGTTTTAGATAGGAACGAACTCTATAAAAACCAAATTTGCGTTGATGCAGAACAAGTATTCGATGATTCCGATGCTTACTTTGGTTTTAGAATTGGTTATCAAGCTGCGTTCCCACCAATTTATTTTACTTTCTTCAAATAGGAGCGTAGAGCGATGATTACAGTAGGTAATGAACGATTTACTTTCAAGGTCAAAAAACGCGTTCCAAACAGCGCTTATGAGTACGAAAAAGAGGTCTCGACTATTTTTAGAGGCAGACCAGCGAATCAATTTGAAGTTAAACTATACAGAATCCAACAAGGTGTGAATGGAAATACCGACTCAATTTTTGTTATTTCCTCAAATCTTCCTAATACCTTAAAACCTCAAGACAAAGTTGAGTTTATGGGCAAGATCTGGACTGTAATGAGTATTGGATATTACTTTGATAATTCAAGGTTTGTTAATCCTGGCATTTTTTCCGATGAATATATAGCAGCGAGGTGTCCAAAAGGCATAAACTTACAATAGTGGGAGGTAAGTTATGAAAAGTTTTAATCTTGAGTCTTTAGGAAACGAAGTCACCGATTTAATCAAAAGACAACCGTGGTTTCCTTATCAAACTGGTCACTTAAAATTTGATGCCACTAAAGGCGCACTTTTTGATGCGAACACTTATAGAATTCATTTTGATTCAAGCATCGCTCCTTATATTCCTTTTTTGGAAGAAGGCACAGATCCACACGACATTCCTCGCGCTTTTGGTCGTCCGCTACCTTTTGGTATTGGCGGTCGCTTTGATGGAAAATTTCATCCAGGTTCAAAAAAGCATGTAGGTTTTATTAAAGACAAATCGGTCGGAACCATAGTACAATATATTCAATCCGTATATGGTGGAAGGGTGGAAGTCTCATGATTGTTTTACCAGAAATTGCTCAAAAATTACAAGATATCTTAAATTCAAATCCAAACACAAATCTAAAGTATGTAGTCAATACTCCAGGTTTTCATTTGGATAGAATTAGCGACCATATAACAAAGACAAACTTTATTCCAGTCTTTATTTCCACTCTTGGTGGACAAAACAATCCAATCCCAATCCTCAAGCAAACAGAAGGAACTATTCCTGTTACTTTTTATTATCCTGTTAGATTTAAAGAAAAGATGTTCGCTTTACAAGAATACTTAAACGAGCAGCTTATCGGTAAAATGGTCAATTGGGGAAAGTTAAGCGGAACGATTCTAACTAATGTTTCTCTTCCTCGCTTTGGCGAAATTCAAGGATTAGATTTAAAGCAATTCGAGACTTGGGTTTCTTCAAATTACCAACGCGAAATTGATGTCATGGAACCTTTTATTTCGATGGAACTCACCATTTATCTTTCCGCTGTCGGAGAAGAGTTTATCTATGGCAATAATGTAAAAATTACCAATATCTCCATTGATTACAAAGGAGTGACAATTTTTGAAGATGATGAACCAATTTGTGTTGACCGCGTTATTATGGGTTCAAGTGAACCTGCAGCACAACAAACCTTTGATGATACTTTTTCAAAAGGTTTTCCAGCTAATGCATCATATACAAAGCAACTTCCTTTAATCGTAAAGAATAATGAAAGTTACTATAAACTTATTGATGTTTGTGAAAAAAAGAAAGATATCCAAAATTTAATTATCACAATCACGGAAGAAATACCAATTCAGATCACGGAAGAAATCGAAGGACAACAAGTAACTCACGATTTGGAAGTTTCTCACGATTACTACATTACTAACTATTCCAGAAGAACCTCACTCGGTCAACTTTTAGGAATTTCACTTACACTTGCCGACATTATTGAGGAGGACTAAAAAATGGCTGATTATAATATTTATATTCACTCTTACGGTCAATATGATGCGCCAACGACTCCTTTTCAATTAAGAGCTGAATCCGACACAAGCGGAGTAGGTGGAGAAGGCGGTGGATCTGGCGGATCTGGTTTTGGAATGGTTCGCAGGGCTGCATCTTTTATTGTTAATCCCGATTCAGCAATAGGACAAGCAATGTCTAACGCTGCTGGAGCAATGGGAAAACTTCTTCCTGTTTTTCTTATAGGAACCGCATTAGTTGTTGCAAAAAAAGTAGTAGATTTGTATGTTGCTTATTCATCAAGCGCAACAGGAGATTATTCATTTAAAATTAAATATGATAACTTTTTCCAATCTATTCAAAACGCAACGAAACCTTTTTCTACAGAAATTCAAAGACAACTTAATGTCCTTGAAATTAATAAAAACAATGCAAGAAATGAGCAAGAAAGACTTTTATATGGTGGTTCAATTTACAGCTCAAGATATGGGAGAACACTATGAAAAAGTTTTATTTGAATCACAATTTTGAAAATCCGCTAAAGGTTGAAATTTCTCCAAACCTTGCTGAAACTTTAGATGAGTCATTAGACAATATGACCATCACTTTAGGAATTGAAGAAAACGAAAGACCTTATGCTCCAACGCTTAATGTTATCGGAGTCTATGAAGAAGATGAAGAACAAAATCGCACTTTGATTAACGAATTTGTTATTTCTTCCGACAATGTCGAACTTGCGACTCAAAATCCATTAAGATATAAGCACACTGTTTCGCTTGTTCAAAAATCGCAATTTATGACAAAGCACCTTATTAGAAACAATGTTTTTTCTACTTCTCTTGAAGGAAATGAGTTATTCAAAACTTTTGGTGGCAATTTCTTTTTGTTTATCGGTCAACAAAGAAAAATAAGGTTGCAAAACAATAATCTTGAAATAGATTTAAGCAAGTATTCTATTCAAAACTTATCGCTAAAAACTAACTTTTATGCGTTATTTCAAAACAGTTATACATCCTTTATACAAACAGATAGTTATCAACCACTCGTTCAAAGGATGGTTTATTCTTACGGAGTTTCAAACGATGTAGTAAAAAAGTGGAGCGACACTTTTGTTAATAATTCAATTGGAGTAACGAATTATCCAATTATTTATTTTCAAATCGATAACGAACCACAACAAGAACTTAATCTTGGTGACATTTATGATGGAGAAATAATAAAAATTCCACAAAATATCATTGAATGGATACAGCAACATAATGTTGGAATATTAACAATCGGAATAAAAGAATTATATTTAGATTCATTAAACGGTTTTGTAGTTTCTCCTAACGAGAGTGTTGATTGTCCTGTGTTTGGAAAATTGACCTTTGACGTTTACTTAAAAGCAGTGGAAGTTTCGACTTATGAAATTATCGAATCTTTACTCAAGCAATATGAAAAAGAAACTGCTCTTTATAATGAAAGCAACGATTCAAGCATTAGACCGCTTTTCAAAATGCCTGATGATTCAAATGCAAAACGATCTGAATTAAAACAACTCTTATTAACAACTCAAGCACCAAATTTTGTCTTTACTCAAGCGAGTATGTTTGATGCTTTAAGCGAGATTTTCCGTTTGTTTGATGCTACTTTTAGAATCGATGAAGACGGTTATCTTGAAATTGAATACTTTAATGACCGCAAAGTTGAGGACAAAATCGAATTAAGCGACTCAATGAAAGCTGGAAGAACATCATCTCTTGGAGAAGAGCGATTCGCAAATCGACTTGTTGCTTTCTTCCAAAACACAAAAATTAATCATAAGTTTCCTAATGATAGCAGCGAAAATGCTACAGCTTATGTTCGTTCCAGAACATTTGGAGTTCCTAAAGAGTCAGACTATGTGTTTGAAGTTCCAAAACCAATCGACGTTATTAATAAAGTGAAAATGTTTTTTGATTTTGAAGTTGATTATTTCAGCTATATTTTAGATTTTGAACCACAAGGCAACATCGACTTATATGAAGAAAGAATCCATTTAGATAATATAGATTACGGAAATATTATAGATATTACAGATTTTGTCGTAGAAAAGGATTTATGGTCTTCATTACCTGCTTTTGGAACAATGAATCCATTTATTTATGTAAGAAGTCAAGAAAACACTTTAACTTACACAAGAGGAACAAAATACATTGATGTTGCAACTTACTACAATATTCAAAATGATACTCTATACCAAAATACGCGAAAACTTATTTTGGAGAACATTTTAGAATTAGCGACTAAAAGGATGCTCGGTGTATCTTCTTTAAGTTCTTTTGTGATAAATTACCCAACAGTTGATATTAAAGATATAAAGTTATCAGTTGATTACATCGCTCTTGTTGATGGCAAATTAGTCAACGAATCAATCGAAAACAAGTACGATGGAGAAATCCTAACAAATCAAAGCAACGGTTCTATTGATATTTTTAAACTTGGTCTAAATATGGTCGGTCTTTCTTTGAAATTAGGTCAGCCAACTTTAACAATGACTCAAAAGTTCACGAATTGGAATAACCGAATTAAGAAAGGTCAATGGTTTGTTAAAGATGGAGAAGTATGGGTTGCAAACACATGTTCTTACACTTTAATCACTAACGACATGGTTCAAGCAACTATTGAATTTGTTAAAAACTTTAATTCTTTAGCAAGTCGTATTGAACTAAACCGCGAGAAGAGACTCACTAATATTTCAAACGAACTCACGGTCAAATGTGAAGATACATATGGAGAGTTTATTTATTACATAGACAATCTTAATGTTGTCTCTCAATACGAAGGCGAAGAAATCACGATGCACGACAACTTCTTAAAAGACACACTTAAAATTGCTTTTGGAGCTGATTTGCCTTTTGAAAAAATCGAATATGCATCTTTAACTGCTTTAGATTCAAGCAACAATGTAATCAAATTAGAAAGCGGAGAGCAATTAGACAAGATTGCTATTCCTTTGGTTATTTATGGATCTGGAAATTCCGTTTGTTTTGAAATGTCGTTTGATTCTCCAATTAGTGCAGGAAGTCAATTATTGCCGAATTTCGTAAGCGTTGTTGGAACAGGTTGGTTTTCAAGAGCGGTCTTATACTCAAGAGAAGATGGAACTGCAGAAAAGTTCACGATTGAGTTCATCAAACTTGAAGAAGAAATCACTCGTTTGTTTCCAAAATTTAAAAAGCAGATCACAAGCGGATCTGACTACACGGAATCAAATTTAACTCCTCTTGATTATAGTTTCTTTGGAAAGATTCAAGAGTTCGGTTATTACAAAAAGTCAAACGAAATCTTCGCTCTTAACTATCAGCTCCATTTCTTACCTATCAAGAGACTAACTCGCAACGATTGTTTTTTAGGAAACGAGTTTATAAAGCACAATCCTTTTAATGAGGATGTGACCAAAATATCAAAGAAGTTTATCTACACTTTGAGCGATGAGAACGACTTTGAATATTCTATTCTTGATACTAAAGGACAAGCAGATCACGAGTGCGATTTTGAGTTTTCTTTCGCGGATGTAGGCGACCATAAAGTAGCAATTAGTTTTAAACTTGACCTGGATTCATCCGTAGCTGCGAAAATTAAAACATGGGCAATCGTTGATGAATACAACAACATCTACTTTGCCTCCAATAACAGACCTCGTTCTTCTTATTCTCAAGGAGTCACGAATTACTACGCGGACATTGTCTTTATTTGGAGACATCACCGTTTAATTTAGTTATGTTAAATTAAGTTAAGTTAAATTATAATAAAAAGAGTAAGGAGAGAAACCTATGTATATCATTTACAATCAAGATGGTTCTGTAAGAGAAACAAACTTCACAGAATTTATAAATAAAGGCAACAACAATGTAAACAAGATTTATGTTGAGGTTTTAGGTCGTTCTTACGACACTTACGGTGCTTTAGCAATCTTTAAACTTCCAAATGGCGAGATTGCAGGTCCAATCGTAGGAGAACTTGTCGAAGACTATGAAGATGTCATTTATTACGATAACAACAACGAACCAGTCACAAAAGTCTTTGAAGGATTCGGATACCTTATTTCCTTATCTCAAGATGTAACCGCGTTTGCTGGAATCGTAAAGGCAACAATTAAGGTCTATAATGAAGAAGATGATGAGATTCTCTTCACTTATCCTGTGAACTTAACTATCAACGACAGTGCTATTTCTCCTGAAGAACTAACACAAGCGAATTTAAGTCAATACAATAACCTAAAAGCGTATCTTGACGGTCAACTTGCAGCTAAAGAAAACAAGTTATACAAGCACACAATCAGGTCTGGAAGTCCAAATACCGCTTATAGAATGAGCATTATATGTTCACGAGAAGATGAATTCACATCTTGGACTGATTTAAGAAGCGTTTTACTTGCAAGTCCTTATATTGTTTCTCCAGAAAAAAATCTCCCTGCAATTTCTTTTTTAGGAGCAGGAAATAAAGTCTTACGCATTTTAATTAATAACAATGGAGAAATTTCAGGTTCCGCAACTGATGTTGATGATGCTGGATTTACGGATATTGTTGAGGAATTATAGGAGGCATTATGAAAGTCGTAGTTATTAGAGATACAAGAGGTAATCCGCTCTTTGCTGCGAAAGTCGAAGAAATCGGAGAACTTGAGTTTATCAAAATTAAAAAAGAGTGCGAGAAGAATCGCGCTTTACAAGATAAGGCACATCAAGACGAGATCTGCGCTCTTGCGTTGCAGATCAACAAAGTCGATAAAGACGTCAAGGTCTTAAAAGGAGAAGATTAGTATGCAAGAGTGGTTATACAAAATTACACATAATCCTGCTTTCTTGGCTGTTGCGAGTATTCTCACCGCAATTATCGGAGCATTGATTTTATTCTCAAAGACATCTTTTGGAAAGAAAGCACTCCAAAAAGTGTTTGACTTATGCAAAGGCATCCAAAAAGAATTTAAAAGTACCAAAGAAACCGTAGATAGCGCGGTTGACTTTATCCAAGACACGAAAAAAGAAGTTGAAGACTTGAAAGAACAAGTTTTTAACGAAGTCAAGGTCTATTTCGATTACATTTCTTGTTTTGAAAAAGGATTCCATGATGTCGTAGTTCAAATTCCAAACGCAAAAGTTCAAGCTGCATTATTAGAATTTGAGTCGACCTGGAAAGAAAAGAAAAAGAAGATTGAAGACCATATTGGCGCATCTTATGACCAATTCGATGAAAAGTTAAAAGAAATCGAAGAAGAGAAGAATAAAGAAATAAGCGATTTAAAGCACGAAATCGAAGAATTAAAGCAATTATTCAAAAACTCAATAAAAGTCGTGGAGAGTGGCGAAAATGAGCAAAGAAACGAAACAATTAACGAAGAAACAACAAAGGAATAAATACAGAAGAACCCAAGTCGCGTGTCGAGTGGGTGAATTCCTTGTTTTGCCTATTCCTTTTGCAGCTCTTATGATTGCAAATCGTGATGAATGGTTTAATCTTCCTGATAACGGTTGGAAAATTGGAATCGGTGCATCTTTGACCATTGCTCTTTTAGTGGGTGCTATTATCGGAGTAATGATTGAAAACAAAGATAAAAACATCGATTTAGGTTTTCCGCTCTTAATTATCAAGTGGATTATGGCAGCGATTATCATCACTATTATTGAGGATGTTCTTCATCAAATCTCTTATATAATGTGGGTCGGATTATCTGGACTCGCTGGTTCATACGGTCTTGATATCACTCGTAAACAATTCACTAAAAAAGCAGATCTTATTCAAAGCGAAATAGATGCTGCAACTCACGAGTTAGGCACAGAACAAGCGCGAAGAGAAATTGAAGAAGAGAAAAAACAGAAAGTTCGTGTTATTATTAAAAAATAGAAAAGCGAGGTAAATACAGTGGGTACTATTGGAAAAGGATTCGCGGTCGCATCCGAATCAGTCTCAAAAGCAGTTAATGTCGTTGAAGATTTAGTCTCTTCAAAAAGACAATTTGTAGTAAAGCAAATAACCAATGCGGTCTTGTTATTGGTTATTTTGCTTGTTTTTGGTTGTTTTGATTTTTTACACTTAAAATTCCATTATGAGTATTTAATTGATTACAACTATTGGGTAAACATTGCAATCAAAGCTGTCGCGGACATTTGCTCTTATAATATTGGAGTTAACTTTATTATTGATGATATTATTAACAGAAATATGACCCTTGCAAGATTAAAAATCGCGTACGAAAAACTAAACTCGGTCAAGCAAGAGGATTTTCCAACTTTCATTCATGAATATAACTTGAAACAAAAAGTCATTGCCTGGAAGAATTACATCAACCATAAAATCTATTTATTAAACAAGTTTGCAAGAAAGTCCGACCGATTAAGATATGCTAATTGGAGCAAAGCAACGGTTCAAGAAAAGAATCGATATTGTTTGAAAAGGTATAGATTAGAAACAATGAAAACCGATGCCTTCATTCAAGAAAACATCGATAACCTTGAGGCACCATATAAAGACATTGATGTTGCGGTGTTTGAACTTGAAATCAACGGAGCTGAAAAAATCGTACAAAACAAGGTTACAGGTTCTCTTGCTAAAGGAAGAGCAATCGCGAGTGTTTCCACATTATTAGGTGTTGTCTTGTTCTCTGTAGTTTTCCAACCTATCGGTTTACAACCAAATAAAGATGAATTTGAATCTCAAGTAGTAGCAGCGGTAAACACTGCAATTAGAATTGCCTCTGACATTGGAATCATCGTATGGCAATTTACAAGAGGAATACTTGGAACTCCAAGAATTGTCTCAAATCAAATGACTATCCCATTATCTGAAAGAGTCAAGATTCTAAAAGAGTATTACGCTTGGAGAAAAACCAAAGGAGAGGAAGTTCCACAATGCTATCTTGATCTGTTAAAAGAAAAGAAGGATGAAGATACCATTGAGGTAGAACTTACTCAAGAAGAAATCGCAAAGGTATTAAAAAAAGAGGATTAAGTTCCTCTTTTCTTTTTGTTAAGTTTTAGCGAATGAGTCCCCACTCTGCGAACTTTTCAAAACCGCCAAGAGCATCGATAAATTGCTTTGCTATAAGGACTATCTCTCCATAAGGTTTATTGTCGATGAACTCATCCCCAATAGCGCAACAAATGTTTACTTCTTTGCCTAATTCTTGCGCTTTCAAGAAAGCATAGATGTTTATACTCACGTCAGCTTTGGATAGGTCTTTTCCGTGGAGTCCGCCACCAGTGACCGAATCTCCCATATCAGATCCGAGTTTACGGTTTGTTGCTCCAGAGTCAACATTCGTTCCTCCAGTCCAATCTCCAAGCGGATTGACTTTTAGGTCGTAATCGTACAATTCTCCATATTTTTGGAAAAGCGATTTTGAATTAGCGTTACTTTGGCATATAATCAAATCGTTTTTTTCTTCATTGAGAATGTACTTTCCATCCGTTGGATATTCTTTGAAGATTTGGTGAGCAATAGCGGTGAGGTTTAATTGCTCCTTTGTAACAGGTGTTCCTTTGAAGATTCCGTTATCTCCACAACGGAAGTGTCCTTCCTGGTTGCTATTTAGAATCTTGTCTTGGTAAGCAAAGATTAACTTCACTTTATCAATCGCTGCGATTCTTTTTACGATTTTGGAAACTTCAGCTCTTGTAATTCTTACCGATGATTCGATTGTTACAAAAGCGTGTCCGTGACCAATTAAGACTTCGACCGCGACTTTTGGATTCTTTTCTTTTGTGTAGGCAAGGTCGACAATCGCTCCAGCTATTCGATCTGCTACTTTGTCTGGGTGACAAGGATTAACTTTTTCGTACATATTCTTTTCTCCTATAAAAGTTCATATCCACCTTTTTTGAACCACTCGCGAACCTTTGGAGTAATCGAGATTTGACCTTTGATGACTCTTTCTATGTATTGGCGACTTACACCGATTTTTTTTGCGAAAGAGTTAATGTTTAGGTTGTTGTCGATTAACCAAACTTTAAATCTTCTTTGAGCGGTTGGAGTAATGAAATAACTTTCTTTTGCTTTGCTATCCATTAATAGTTACCTCCTCTAATTCGATTCCTTCAAGTTTGGCGCGAATGACTAACGCTCTACGATATTCTCTCATACCCCTTAATTGAATCTCGTAAAGTTCACGTGGACATGTTGGAGTGAAATCAAGTTTTCCTTCATCCCACTTGTCGAGCATTGTGGAGAGTTTCTTCATGCGAATTTCTAATTGATAGAATTCAGCTTTGAATCTTTCTTTGTAATCTGGAGAGAGCATTCCGACTGTAGTATCTGAAAGTTTCATTTGAATTCCTCCTTTCTTAATTATTGTTGCACATTGCAATCATTATCACAAGAAGGAAGTATGAATTCGCGGATAAACCGATTTGCGTAATCGGAACTTATCATTGAGCGGTCTACCTTCTTTTGGTCTTTGACTTGCTTTCTTGGTTTAGGATCTGCGCTTTCAAAGACAAAGTTGTTTGATGGTTTTCTTCCTATAAACCAATATTGAGTTGGTTTTTTGTAATAGTCACCCATATCTCTTCTATTGATATCTAAAATTGAGTATGGAATACACCAATACTTAACAAGGTAGTGGGTAGGAGAATATGGGTTTTCTAAAATTAAAGGAATATTTTTTCTCAAGCAGATCAACGCTAACTTGGTGACCAAGACATAGAGGTCGTGAAGTTCGTTATGAAGTTGAATGTCATATTCCAGCTTTCGTTCAAGAGACCACTTTTGTTTTCCGTTTTGGACTCCGCGGAACGCCATTTCAATTTGAACCTCAAACCTAATGCAAGGAAAGAATGCGATGATTTGGTCTCCTGGTTTGATTGAATCGAAAACCGTTTCTCTCTCTTTGTTGTAAGCTGCATTGATTTCCGCAAAGAGGTCAATCACATGATCTGTCTCTCCAAAGTCATTCAAGATGTCGTAATCTTCAGCTTGATAACCAAGTTTTATGAACTCTCTCTTGAAAGTTCCGCTTTGCTCAAAGAAACAATGGAATTTCATACGTCATCCTCCATATCGCTTATTTTGTCGTATGTGTCTTGCACTTTGTCTAACCTATGTAAGATTAAACTGGAGGCAACAACTCCAACTAAATAGATGGAAATTACAATTATGGTCTTTATCCAATCTTCAAGCTGCAAGTATTGGATTAAAAGAATAGGAGCAAAGAGAATTACACAAGTGATGAGAACAAGCGCAGATCCTAAAAGAATGTATTTAGTTCTGATTGCTTTTCTAACGGTGTCGGTGGTCTCCTTGAGAGAACAACCAGACTTTCCACTCATTCTTGCTCTTCGGTAAATTTCAAGTTTTTTCTTACCTTCTCGACTAATTTTGATTTGTTTGCTTTTCATAGTTTAGTCCTTTCTTACAATTTCCAAGTAGTGTGTTGCTTGGTAGTTTTCGCAATTTCCGTGATTGTCTTTTTTCTTGTCGTCAATCACGAAATACTCATCAAGCAGTTTGGAATTGTAATATCTCTCAAATTCTTCCACTCCGATTACATCTATATCAAGTGGGTAAATTTGAAATATGAAATGGTGATAAGCACCGCTTGAGTGTTTGGACAAATATTCTCTCAAAGTCAAGAATTGTTCTTTGATTCCATACTTTTCCTTAATTCTGGAAACTCTATCATTCCATCTCTTTCTTTGAATCTGGTAATCTTCGTAGTCACCTTTAAATTCTTTAGTGAACTCTGCGATGACATCTATGACGATTTTTTGTTCTTCTGTGTATTCGACTTGTTTCATATTTAATCCTCCGACTCGATGTAACACCAGCTTTGTGGTGCTTTGGTTAGTTTGAATTTTTCTAATTCTTCACGACATTTTTCAGGTTCAAAGAAGAATTTAATAGGTGAAGTTTTTTTACACCAATTCTCATAACCAAATTTGAAGAATGAGGTTACTTCTCTTGGTTTATCGAAGATTTCAAGTTTGCTAATCTCAAGTGCGTAAACCTCTCCTTGTCTTTTTGGATTGCCTACGCTCTTGTCTTTGCTATCTAAATAGTCAAGAACCTCATCTCGTGATAAGCAAGTTGAGTTTTTCCAACTTTCGCACCAATGGAAGAACGGTCGAATGTCCTCTACTTTATAGCATTTGAATCTGAATATAACTTTACCATTAAACGATGGTTGAGTTTCAATTCCGAGTTTTTTATTTTTTGCCTTAAAGTTTCTATCTTCTAACCAATAGATATCAACACAATTTTTGTGTAAAAGGTATTCGCTGTCTTTGCTGCAATAAACATAAATCCAGGCAAACCCATATTCATTGATAAGAGATTGAACCGCTTTCTTAAAAGACTTGTTTTTGCGGATTTCTTTAGTTTTGTCTCCGTTCATCATTAAGGAACACCATTTTGCGTGGTCGCTAATTAAGATTGCTTTCATTGTTTTAATCTCCTAATTTGTAAAGAAAGGCAATACCCAAGCAGGTAATTCTGTAATAGGTGTGTTTCCATATCTAACATAGACATAAATTACAAATCCAATTCCTGCTAATGCCAATAGAACCGTAATTCCAAATAACAGCCACATTCCTACTTTTTTCATTTTAATACCTCCTTGAGCAAATCAAATTCTTTTTGAGTTAATTTCTTTTTTATCCTATAACAAGATAAGTTGTATTGTGTTAGAGCTTCTTCGCCAAATAAATCTATCATTTCAAATAGATAACCAACATCAACCTTTTTCTTTTCGATGATTTCAAAAGCGATTTTGATTTTTTTTAAACGCTTTGGTTCTTCGTCTATGTCTTCGTATTCACCAAGTTTGTTAATGAATCCTTCGACAAAGTCGATGTTATCTTCGGTTATTTTGATTTCCAACGGTTGAGTTCCTACATATCGAAGATGGCATCCACTACCTGGAAAGCACCATGTTGTGTCTTTTTCTGTGAATCTCATAGTAACTCCAGCTCTCCTTTATCGTTCATTTTTGCGACATAGATAAGTCCTTTGTCAGTCCATATAGCACCATAGATAATATCTTTTGCTTTAATATAATCAATAACTGAACAATACCAATTGTTTTTTGCGTTTCTTACATAAGCATATTTT
>JBGUMU010000029.1:0-2921 GCA_045116995.1 Bacilli bacterium | reverse complement strand
TACTTCGCTGAATTCTTATCCATCATGGAAATGAGAGATCCTAACGACTGGGCTATCGACTTAATTCCTACAACAATCGCTAACGACCCAGTTAACTTAAAAGATGGTAAGTTATTAATCCCACAAAACGTCATCTTCTTTGGCACCGCCAATAACGATGATAGTACATTCACCATCTCCGATAAGGTCTATGACCGTGCGATCTCATTATTCTTCGATGATAAGGGCAGACCATTTGAGTGTCCAAATCAAGAGGCTATGAACGTTCCATATAGTCAAATTAGAAAATTATATGATGATGCGATTAACCAATTCCCAATCTCTAAAGACATGTCAGACAAGTTCGAACAACTTGATAACTTCGTCATTAAGAAATTCAAACTCGCCTTTGGTAACCGTATCTTAAAACAATTAGATACATTTATCCCAGTATATGTCGCCTGTGGTGGTAAAGAAGTCGATGGTTATGACTTCATCTTCACTAACAAGGTCTTAAAGAAATTCGAATCTCTTAACATCGCCTTCTTAAAAGACGAATTAAAAGAACTCGATGCCCAATTAGATAAGATGTATGGCAAGGGTAACTTCAAAATGGCCCATAGCTACATCGATAGCTTAATTAAGAACAACTAATAACTAAAAACTAAACTCATCATGAAAAAAACGGTCACAACAAACAAACAACTAAATAAAGCCTATCATAGCGCGATGAAGAAAATCGTACGTGATTCCCACGCTAAGGAAATCTACGATTCTTTAAGCGCGGGTAAGAACTCTTATTTAAGACTTGACCGTTTAGCGTCCTCCTCCTTTGATAAGAGCTGGATTGAAATGATTGAAGGCTGTATCTTCGATTTAGGCGATATCATCGCTAATCCAAGACAACACACTAAAGTCGTCGGTAACTTAACACCAGTAGAACTTGCTAGAAAAGTCACATCTGAATCTGTGCAACACTTAGCGAGCCATACGCAATACATTAAAGAAGTCGATGATTATGGTAATGTCATTCCTTCTAAGATCTTATCTATGAGTAGTGATGATGATTTACATACTTATGAAAATAGATTCATCGCGACTTTTGTAAGAAGACTATATTTATTCATTTCTAAACGTTATGAATTCGTTTCTAAATTCGCGGAATTGCATAACGAAGAAGTTTTATATTTCAAAAACAAATCAATCGTCGATGGTGCGGAAGTTGAAATTGAAACAAAGATTAAAGTTTCTTATAAGAAAGAAGACGAAGAAACCAAAATTAATAGTAGTTACGTTGAAAGAATTCAACAAACTAGAGACTATATTTCCTATTTCTATAATTCTCCATTTATGAAACAAATGAAGAATGAAAAAGATGTGAGAAACCCAATCGTTCAAACTAACATCATTAGAAAGAATCCTAAATATAGACACTGCTATGAAGTTTATAGATTTATCGAAACCTACGATAGATTAGGTGTCGACTATAAGATTGATGAAAACTATTCATTATTTAATGATGAAGAACTCGCAGAATTAAACAGAACCTTATTCGCTAACTATGTGACATTAAGAGGTAATAACATTGCCCGTGAAAAGAAAGTTAACACTAAGGTTTATAAGCCAAGAATTCTCACATCCTTAGAAGATGAATCATTTATCTATGGTCCATTATTAGAAGGTCCAATCTCTTTCGCTAGAGTGGATGATGGCTATCAAGCCTATTTAGATAGTAAGATCAAAAAAGACTTACCACTTCATCCAACTAAGAAAGAAAAAGAATATTACGAAGATGAATACGCCGCTAAGAAGGAAAATCAACAAGACCTTAAAGCGAAGAATGACTTATTAAAACGTAGACAAAAAGAAGTTAATGGCTTCGAAAAGAAAGTCCAAGCCATCTTAGCGAAACGTGAACAAGCTAGACTTAAACTCCTTGAAATGGAGAAAGAAGCCATTAGAAAAGAAGAAGAAGACTTACTCAACGCGATGCGTAATGAAATCATTAACGCTTCTAAACAAGACGTTACTGATATCGTTAACGCTAATAATGCCCCAATAGAAGGACCTAAGAAGGGCAAAAAGAAAGAAAAAGAAGTTGAGAAAGTATATGTCCCAACCGTCACCTTTGAACAAGCAGCAGACGAAATCTGGCCACAACTTAGAAATCCACACCCAATTCCAAAAGTCGTGGAAAAAGTTGTTGTTAAAGAAGTTATTAAAGAAGTGCCAGTTCCTACACCTGCACCAGAAGCAGAGCAACCAACTCAAGTTGTTAAGGTTTATACCCCAACTGTGACATTTGATGAAGCTGCTGATGAGATTTGGCCACAATTAAATAATCCAAATCCAATCGCTAAAGCGGAAGAACAAGTGGTGGTTGAAGTTCCTGTTAAACAAGCTAAAGCCGCCGCCAAGAAAGCTGCTAAGCCATCGCATATTCAACAAGCGCAGGCCGAGCCTAGCAAACCAGCGCCAGTCGTTTATATTCCTACAGTCACATTTGATGAAGCAGCGGATGAGATTTGGCCTCAACTTAATAATCCAACCCCAATCGTCGTGGAACAATCTGCTCCAGCAGTAGAAGCTGAACAACCAGTTCAAGAAGCTGCTCCAGCTCCACAAGAAAATGCTGAACAACCAGCACAAGTGGAACCACAACCAGTGGGTAGAAAAGTAAAGATTAAGTTCAAGAGATACGATGGCTCTGAAGTCGTCATCTACGAAGGCGATAAGAAGAAAAAAGCTAAACCAGTGAGCTTTGAACAAGCCGCTAACGAGATTTGGCCTCAACTTAGACATCCTCATCCTCTTCCTAAAGAAGAAAAGAAACCTGCTCCAGCAAAAGAACCTGCTAAAGCGGTGGAACCAAAGCAAGTAGAAGCTCAACCTGCTCCTGCTAGAGAAGAGGCTCAACCAGAGGGTAGAAAGATTAAGAAATT
>JBGUMU010000028.1:0-9156 GCA_045116995.1 Bacilli bacterium | reverse complement strand
AACCAAAAAGAACAAACACAAAAATTACGTGATGAATTAAAGACCGCTTTAGATAACAACGATATGGCGACTTTAAAACAACGTATTAGTGAGCTTGAACAAGCTGCTGCTTATATGCAACAAGCCCAAGCTAACCAAGGCGCTCAACCAAATGGTCAAGCCGACCAAGGCACCGCTGGTACAAACCCAGATGATGTTGTCGATGCTGACTTCACAAAGAAAAACTAATTATCAATTAAACAACAATTTCCAAGCATGGTAGGGGCTTAATGCCCCTCTATGCGTGAATAGAAAGGATTATCATGGCAGAGAAAAGAGATTTTTACGAGGTACTAGGTGTTTCTAAGAGCGCCTCTAAAGACGAAATTAAAAGCGCTTATCGTAAACTCGCAAAGAAATATCACCCCGATAACCATGAAACTGGTGATGCGGAGAAATTCAAAGAAGTACAAGAAGCTTATGACATCCTTTTCGATGATCAAAAAAGAAGCGCTTATGACCAGTTTGGTCATGCCGCATTCGAACAAGGCGCAGGTGGCCCAGGAAGCAATCCATTTGAAGGTGGTGGCTTTGGAGGCTTCGGCGCTGATGGCGTAGACCTCGGTGACATCTTCTCGTCATTCTTCGGTGGTGGCCGTCGTCAACAAAGAGCAAGCACTGGCCCAAGAAGGGGCAATGACGCGATTGTGCGTGTGAAAGTTGACTTCATGGATACCATCTTAGGTCGTGACATTGAGATTCCATTAACCATTGATGAACAATGTTCATCCTGCCATGGTACAGGTGCTAAAACTCCCAATGATGTTAAAACCTGTCCTAACTGTGGTGGTCATGGCTACGTAAGAGTGCAAAGAAGAAGCTTATTTGGTGTCATCGAACAACAAGAAACATGTACACGCTGTAATGGCTCAGGAAAGATTATTTCTAATCCATGCCCAAGTTGTGGTGGTAAAGGCTATAACAGAGTTAAGAAGAACATTAAAGTTCATATTATCGCTGGTATTAACAACGGCCAACAAATCCGTGTCCAAGGCATGGGTGAAAGAGGAGCCAATGGTGGTCCTAACGGTGACCTCTTCGTAGAAGTCAACGTTAAACCACATGAATACTTTAAAAGAGATGGTAACGATATCCACCTCACCGTGCCAGTCGATTTTATCGACGCGATCTTAGGCACAAGCGTGGATGTCCCAACAGTCTATGGGGAAGCCACTCTTAATATCCCAGCGGGTACGCAACCTGGACAAATCTTCAGAATGCGTGGCCAAGGCGTGAAGGATTTAAGAAGCGGACGTCCTGGTGATCAATACGTCCATCTCGATATCAAGATGCCTACTTCCTTGAATAAGAAACAGAAGGATTTATTAACACAATATCGTCAAGAAATGGGTAAAGATGACTCATTGCTAGCGAAGTTCAAAAAATACTTCAAAAAATAAACCGGATTTATCCGGTTTTTTATTTTCTTGTAAAAATTTTTAAAAAAGTATCGGACAAATTTGAAAAAACGCCCCTATTACATTTATAGGAGGTGTTAAATGTACTACATTCCACAATTAAGTAATTCAAGCTGTGGCATGGCATGCTTAAAAATGCTACTCGCCATAGTACAAAAAGATGAAAGGTATCTCTATCTGAGCGAGGAAGAGGAGCATGGGCAATACAACTATCAAGACTTACTTTTGATAGCCCAACGTTATGACGTGACCTTATTTGGTGCGCAAATCAACGATAAAGACGATTTAAGGCATTTTGACAAATTTCCTGTGATTTTATCCATCGCGGGCCCAAACGAGTCTATGCACGCCATTTTGATTAGTGAAAGAAAAGGTCACAAAGTTAAGGTTCATGATCCGGCCAAAGGTATTAAGTGGCAAAAGATTGATTCTATTATCCCTAACTGGGATGGCACCTTGTTAGCAGTCAATAGCTTTCAAAAGCATCCGTATCCATTTAATGTGATTGATTCCAAGGACCCAAAGGGCACAATAGTGTCTTCAATCTTACAAACCCTAACCGCCGTATTTATCGCTGTCGCAACATTCTTTATTAAACCGTCCGGGAACATCATTCTCCCCTTAATATTTGGTGTTCTCTCATTTTTATGCGAAATCCTCCTAAGATTTACTCTGCTTAAAAGAATGCAACGCTTCGATAAGTATTTAAGGCGATTCTTACCTTATGTCCGTAAACATGAGTACTTTGAATTCTATAAGCGCGGGCAAGAATACAAAAAGTGTTCTTTAAGTTGTGGCGTCAATCTTCTCTTCTCTTTGCTCATCGTTATTCTCATCATTACCATTTCGATTATTAATTCGCTTGATTATCTGATTCTGATCTTCGCTGCGCTTGTGGCGGCTTATCTCGATGTCTTCTTTTTCTCCCCTTACAAGAATAGCCTCGGGAAAGAAATCTACCACGATGAATGTGACCTCAGAACTGCTAGCGATGTTGATGGTGTCGAAATGAAGGTTAAAACCATGGAGGTTAAAGCTTATCGTTATGCCTACATGGAATTTGCTAAAAAAGGAGTAGTGGCCCTTTTCCTAATGATTGCTAGTCTCGCTCTTAGTGTCGCGGAAAAGTCATTCTCTATTCCAAACATCATATTTTACACATTCTTATCTTTGCTTCTTTATCAGTCACTGACGCCATTATTTGGCTATGATACGCGTTTAGAAGAGAACTTACTTTGTAAAGCGAGAGTGAATAATATCGTTCATCAAGATGAAATTGATAGAAAACATGAATAATTAATGTTATGATTTCATCATGGAACTCGATTTTAACTCTTTCGACGAATCATTAAACGATTATCAAGGTGTCTATGAATCACTAGTGGTGAAGACTCTCAACCATCTCGGCTTAGAGTTTGACCCATATATCAGCGTTACTTTCGTAGATAATGAATTCATTCATAACATCAATCGAGAATATCGTCATATTGATCGTCCAACAGATGTCATCTCCTTTGCTTTCCTAGATGGAGATGAAAATAAAGATAAAATCTTTCACTCTAAACAAATGGTCGTTCTTGGTGAAATCTACATCTCGTTTGATAAAGCTAGAGAACAAGCTACTGCATATGGCCATAGTTTAGACCGTGAACTTAAGTTCCTATTCGTTCATGGATTATTACATCTTCTAGGCTATGACCATATGACGGAAGATGATGAAAAAATAATGTTTTCTTTGCAAGAAGAAATCTTAGCGTGAGGTATCTTATGAGAGATGAAGAATTAATGCAACAAGCTATTGAGGCTAGAAAATTATCCTATAGCCCATATTCCAACTTCCAAGTCGGTGCCGCTTTACTTTGTAAAGATGGTAAAGTCTTTGTCGGAGCGAATATTGAAAACTCTGCTTACCCTCTTTGCATGTGTGCGGAAAGAAACGCCTTATACCATGCAATGATGAACGGTTATAAGAAGAGTGACTTCTTGGCTTTAGCCATCGCTGCGGACACAGACACTCCATGCTCACCATGTGGTGCGTGTAGACAAGTGATTAGTGAATTATTCCCAAGAGATGGTGCAATTCTTTTAACTAACCTTAAAGGTGATAGTTACAAAACCAACATTGATGAACTCCTTCCATTAGCGTTCTCAGGAGACGATTTGAAATAATGAAATCCGGATTCGTCGCTATTTTAGGTAGACCTAACGTTGGTAAATCTACGCTTTTGAATGGTTTAATTAACCATCACGTTTCTATCGTTACAGATAAATCTCAAACCACAAGAAACAATATCATCGGTATTTATAACGATGAAAATACACAAATCGTCTTTTTAGATACTCCAGGTATCCATAAGCCAATGCAACAACTTGGCAAAGAGATGAATAACATGGCCTATAGCGCCGCCCATGATGTTGATGTGGCTATCCTAGTAGTGGATGCTTCTAAGCCATTTGGCACTGGTGATACTTTCGTCATCGAACACTTAGACATCCATAATGTCCCATTAATTATCGTCTTCAATAAAATTGATTTAGCCAGATTAGATAAAACCGAAGAACTTAAAAAGACATACCGTCAGTTCTTTAAAGATGCGACATTTATTGACGCTGTCGCTAAAGAAGGCTTTAACATCGACGAAGTCATTAAGACAGTGAGAAACTTCCTTCCTGAAGGACCAGCTTACTATCCTCCAGAAATGATTACTGATAAAGATGAAATCTTCCAAATCAAAGAAATCATCCGTGAAAAGGTCTTAAAGACCCTTAGAGAAGAAGTTCCACATTCTGTGGCAATTTATATGGACCACATCGAATGGGAAAAGAAGCCAATGCAAATCTTTGCTTCTATTATCGTAGAAAAAGAAAGCCAAAAAGGTATCGTTATTGGTAAGAACGGTAGCCGTATTAAAGAGATTGGCTCTAAAGCAAGAATGAGCATTGAAAGATTACTTAACCAACACATCTTTTTAGAACTCCAAGTCAAAGTTGATGAAGGCTGGAGAGATACACCTTCTTCTTTGAAGGAGTACGGATATAAGTACGAAAAATAATGAAAATAATTGTCCTTTCAATTACCCCATACAAAGAAAAAGATGGGATAGTGAAAGCTATCTCAGAAAACGAATCTTTGACATTCTTAGCTAGAGGTATCAAAGATCCAAAAAGTAAAAATGCTGCGCTTAACAACGTTTTAACTATTGCTGACATTGAATTAATGGAAGGTAGCTTCGCTCATCCGATTCTTAAAAGCTCAAAACCACTGTTCAATCCTTTAAAGGTGGATCTGGCCGCTAAGTATTTAGCGAGTCTTATGACTATTGATGAGATGATGCTTAATCTTTTTCCTGAAGATGAACAACAAGTGATGTTTTCATTGCTCGAAAAAGCAGTGGAGAACCTTAAGAACACCGGCGACTGGCTAATGACCTTATTACAGTTCATGAGTCATACAGTCAAAATGGGTGGCTTCCAACTCGAAGTTAATCAATGCGTCTTATGTGGCGCGAAAAATAACATTGTCACATTCTCATTTAGTGATGGTGGCTTTATTTGCGAGAAGTGCTACCAACCAGAAATCGAAAAAGACTTAACTAAAGACCAGATGATTCTTTTAAGAAAAATCGTCAATTGTCCTGATTATCGCTTGAAAAGTAGTGACTATAAAAACGAAGATCTCTTGGTCTTATTTGATAAATTCACTCATTACATTGAAGAAGCTTTCGGCTATCGCTTCAAGAATATGCGCTTGCTAATTGATAGCAAATAATAGATAATAACACTCATAATAGGTTGACAACAATTCCCTAAAAATGTAGGCTTTTCCTCGTGCGAATTATCTAGAGGGGTATACATATTATGAGCAAATTTGAATTCGATAAACTATGTAACCATTTCATTGTCTCTGGTTTCTATTTTCAAGGTTCCGAGATTTATGGTGGTTTAAGCAACACTTGGGACTACGGCCCAATTGGTAGCGAAATTAAACAAAACATCCGTAAAATGTGGTGGAAGAAGTTCGTTCAAGAAAGCACCACAAATGTGGGCATTGATGCCGCAATTTTAATGAACCCAAAAGTTTGGGAAGCAACCGGTCACGTTTCTACATTCAATGATCCCCTCATTGACTGCAAACACTGTAAGCAACGTTTCAGAGCAGACCAACTCATCGAAAGTGAGTTCCCTGAAGCTGACGTTAATGGTATGACCAATGAACAAATGATGGATTTCATTAGAAATAATCACGTTAAATGTCCAAACTGTGGTAGTGAAAACTTCACAGACATCCGTCAATTCAACATGATGTTTAAAACACATGTTGGTGTCACCGAAGATAGCAAATCCGTTGTCTACTTAAGACCAGAAACCGCCCAGGGTATGTTCGTTAACTTCAAGAACGTCTTAAGAGCAACACGCCGTAAATTACCAATGGGTATTTGTAACGTTGGTCGTGCATTCAGAAATGAAATCACACCAGGACAAATGACCTTCCGTACGCGTGAATTCGACCAAATGGAAATGGAATTCTTCTGCAAACCAGGTGATGACCTCAAGTGGTTTGATTACTGGAAACAATACTGCTTAGATTTCGTTGATTCCTTAGGAATCAAGAAAGAGAATCTCCGTTATAGAGACCACGAACCAGAAGAATTAGCCTTCTATAGTAAAGCCACAACTGATATTGAATACTTATTCCCATTCGGTTGGGGTGAAATCTGGGGTATCGCTGATAGAACCGACTACGACTTAAACCGTCATATTAAGTATAGTGGCGAAGCTTTAGATTATTTAGATCCAGAAACAAACGAAAAATATGTCCCATATTGTATTGAACCATCAGTCGGTTTAGACCGTTTGGTTTTAATGACACTTTGTGACGCTTATGATGAAGAACAAGTTGGTGACAACGATACACGTATCGTTATGCACCTTTCTCCAGCTGTTGCGCCATTTAAAGCCGCTGTCTTACCATTAAGCAAAAAGCTTGAAGAAAAGGCTCGTGAAGTGGAACAAAACTTAGCGAAATATTTCAACGTCATCTATGATGACACCGGTTCCATCGGTAAACGTTATAGACGTCAAGATGCGATTGGTACTCCATTCTGCATTACCATTGACTTCGATACCGAAAACGATGGTGCGGTCACCATTCGTGAACGTGATTCTATGCAGCAAATCCGTTTACCAATCGACCAATTAAAGGCTTATTTGGAAGAAAAAGTCTTCTTCTAAGCAAGTAGAAAATTAGTAAAAAATTAGTGGAAGTATAATTTATTATATGCAATTTGATGATAGTTTAGCAAAGGACGTCTTAAAGCACGCTGATATCGTGAAAGTGGTATCCGCTTATTTGCCTGTGATTAGAAAAGGCAAAGACTATCTCGCCAAATGCCCATTCCACGATGATACAAACCCATCCATGCACATCTCACCTGAACTTCAAATCTTCAAGTGTTTCGTGTGTGGTACAAGCGGCAACGCCATTGGCTTTGTGAGAAAATATGAGCACCTCTCTTTTAGAGAAGCGTTAAAGAAAGTCGCTGAAATCTGTGATTATCATGATCCAAGATTAGACGATATCCACGAAGTTAAAGTCGTTGACCCAAGAAGAGCACCTCTCATCAAGTGTCTCCATGACTTAACCGTCTATTACCAATACGCTTTGAATTCACCAGAAGGAAAAGTGGGCTTAGATTACTTTAATGAACGTCATTTAGACGCTGATTTAAGAGCCAAGTTCAAATTAGGCTATGCCTATAAAGATGGTAAAGCCACTTGTCGATTCCTTGAAGAGAAGGGACATTCTTTAAAAACTATCGAAGATACTGGTATCGCTAATAACAATAATGGTGTTTATGCCGACCGTAACCAAGGTCGCGTCATCTTCCCAATCTTTGATACAAACGGCGAAGTCGTCGGGTATAGTGCTAGACGTATCGCTCCAGGTCCAGAAGCTAAATACGTTAACTCTCCTGAAACCTACTTATTTCATAAGTCCAACATTCTTTATAACTTCCATAACGCTAAAGACAAAGCGCGTATCGCTGGCTATATCTATGTTTTAGAAGGTTTCATGGATGTGTTTGCCTTATATCGCATTGGCATGGAATCATGCGTGGCGACAATGGGTACAGCCTTAACCGCTGAACACATTAGACTACTCAGATCCTTAAATGTTGAGATAAGGCTTTGCCTTGATGGTGACCTTCCTGGTCAAAAAGCCACAATGGGTATTGCTAACGATTTAGTGAAAGCGGGCTTGAATGTGCGTATCGTTGATAACCAAAACAGCACCAAAGACCCAGATGAAATCTTAAACGAAGATGGGGCAATGGCCCTCAATGCTTATTTAAATAAGCTTGTCTCTAGAGTGGACTTCATCCTTAACTATTACATGAATACCAATCCGCTTCAAACTACGGAACAAAAGACACAGTTAATTCAAGAATTCATTCCTGTCTTACTTGCCATTCGTTCACAGCTTGAACTCGATACTTATATTAATAAACTCGCAAATATTACCGGTTTTGCGCCTGAGGCCATCAGGAACATTCTTAAAACAGCACGTAAAAAACCAGTGGATACGGACTTCCGTGATGTCATTAAAGAATACCATCCTGAAAGAAAGGTCCTTAGAAGGCTCGAATTTGCGGAGCGTGAACTTTTATACCAAATGCTCTCAAATCCGCAAGCAGTGGCCTTTTATGAGCGAAATATCGGTGGTTTCTATGACGAGACGTACCGCATTATTGCAAATTTCCTAGTGGAGTACGCTCACCAACATGAGGACTTTGTGCCAGTAGACCTCATTTCTTCTTTAGAAACATGCGATTTACCAGAAAAGGATCTCTTGATTAATCAGATATCCGAACTCTATTTAGAGAGAAACCATCCAGACAAGTGTGATGAAAGCTTGTTGACCAACCTAGAAGAGGTCATCAACTCAGAAAAAGAGAAAATCTTTGAAAGCGACACACTTGAACAATCTCTAGAGGGCAAAGACCCGAAGGAGAAAGCGCGTATTCTTTCCGATTACAATCGTCGAAGACTACGTAAGAAAAACATATAATCTTTATTAAAAATAAAGCAATGAAAGGGGCATTGATTTATGGGTAGAAAAAAATTAGAAAAAAACGAAGCGGTCTTAGAAGATAAGCCAAAAAAGAGAGGCCGCCCAAAAGTAAGTGAAGGAGCACCAAGTTCTCCTAAGCTTGAAAAGAAAAAGAAAGTTAAGAGCATCTATGATGACGATGGTGAAATCCTCTCACTTGATGATATTAAGAACTCTCTTTTAAAGAAAGCAAAATCATCAGGCATTATTGACCAAAGTGATATTTACGATGCTTTAAGTCAATTTGACTTAGATGATGATACAATTGCAGATTTAATCAATTTCTTTAAAGACAATGGTGTGGAAGTTATCTCTGATGAAGATGATGAAGACGAAGACTTTGAAGACTTTGATGAAAGCAAGATGAATCTTGATGAAGAACCAGATGATGATTTCTTTGCTGAAGAAGAAGGCGAAGAAGTGGAAGAAGACATTGATATCGATTATCTCGGTAGTGAAGTCCGCATCAATGACTCCGTTAAGATGTATCTTAAAGAAATTGGTAAATACGACCTTTTAAAAGCGGAAGATGAACCAATCTTAGCCAAGAAGATTTTAGAAGGTGATGAAGAAGCCAAACAAACATTA
>JBGUMU010000027.1:0-2143 GCA_045116995.1 Bacilli bacterium | reverse complement strand
TAACTAGCAAGATAATTCATCGAATTACTAACTTCATCTAATGTTTCTAAGTAATCCAATGTTTCTTCATTGATAGCGGATAAGTAGTCATTAGGTAATGTTTTATCTTGATATGTATCAACAAAGTATTCGTTATAAGATTCAGTAATAGCGCTTAATAAGTGCTGTAATTCATTAGCAGGTAATACCACTTTTTCATTATTGGTTTTGAAAACGTTATTAACAGTGATGATAAATTGAGGACGATACTTTAAAGTGAATTGTTGAATCATCTTACCGTACTCATTATTCTTTTCTTCAAGTAGCTTATCTAAGATTTCTTTTTGTTGCTTTGTTTCATCAGTTAAGATGCCAGTAATCTTAATGTTATTTTGTACTTGAGCGGTACTTAACTTCTTAGATAATGTCACATTGTTTAAAGCGTTATTCACAATGTAGGAAGACTTTAAATATGTGATATCAAGGTTATTACCGTATGGGTCTTTACCGACTTCCGCGCCAGCATAGTCTAAGGAAAGAATGGAAACGGCTTGGTCTTTCTTATCCTTGAATTGAAAAATTAATGTTGGCACTAATAAGCCAACTAAGAATGTACATAAGATTAACCAACCAAAGATTTTGAATCTCTTTCCTAATGTAGAGAAGATATTCATGATAGATATACCTTGCTCTTGGTCTTCTTGATTGTTATTGATGTAAAGATCAATTTTCTTGCTATCTTCCAAAGATTGGGCTTCTTCCTTTGCCTTTTTCTTTGGTTTTAGCACTTCTTTTTCTTCAGGCATTTTATTTACCTCCTAACTCTTACACGTGTGTATGTGATTAATATGCAAAAAGCATCACGAATGATGCATGGATATTAAATTATTTACTTTTCTCTAATTACTTATGATCGCCGCTTATATATGTTGGCACTACTTCTTTAAGAGCACCTTTAGTGATGCTATTAGATTTAAGCGCCATTGCTTTGCGTAATATATCTAGTTTTTCATTCAGTTCTTCCATTGAGACTGGATGATCTTTTTCAATGAAGATCTTTTCGTTATCGGTTTTCGTTAATGTCTCGTCTTTAACTAAAAGTTCTTCATATAGTTTTTCACCTGGTCTTAAACCAGTTTCAATGATATCGATGTCTTTATATGGTTCGTAACCTGACATTTTGATAATGGATACCGCTAAGTCATAGATCTTAACTGGTTGACCCATGTCGAGAACCATTAGTTCACCATTTTTAGCGATAACCGCACTATGTAAAACTAATTGAGATGCTTCTGGGATAGTCATGAAGTATCTAATAATACGTTTATCAGTTAAAGTGACTGGACCACCATTAGCAATTTGTCTTTTGAATAATGGGATAACACTACCAGCGCTACCTAAAACATTACCAAATCTAGTTGCAGAGAATGTTGTATGTTGTCTCTTTCTAGCGTGAGTCATGCAAATCATTTCGCACATACGTTTAGTAGCACCCATGACGTTTGTTGGATTCACCGCTTTATCAGTGGAGACCATATGGACTCTATCTGTTTTGTATTTTTCCGCTAACTCGACGGTATTTAATGTACCAAAGACGTTATTATCAACTGCTTCAATGATGTTATGTTCCATAAGTGGGACATGTTTATGAGCAGCGGCCATAATAACGATATTTGGCTTATAAGCTTTAAAGACTTTTTCTAAAGCATCTTTATTAGTGATGCTACATATTTCAACTTGTAAGTCTAATGCATCTTTATATTGGATTTTTAATTCTTGTTGGATATCGTAAACACCATTTTCATAAATATCTAAGAGAATGAGTTGTTTTGGTTCCATCTTCGCTAATTGTCTAGCGATTTCACTACCAATAGAGCCACCACCACCGGTAACTAAAATAACTTTACCTTTATAGTAGTTAATTGTTTCTTCAGTGATGACTTCTTGTTCTTTACGGAATAATAAGTCTTCAATATCAAAGTCTCTTAATGTTCTTCTTCCTTTAGCGGCGGATTGCATAGCTGGATAGTCATATGACTTAATCTTGAAGCCTGCATTCTTATAGCGTTCATAAATGGTCTTTCTTTCTTCCATACCAACGGAAGCAGGAAGAGCAATAATGACTTCTTGAACGTTATAGTCTCTTAATAGACCAGGAGCGTGT
>JBGUMU010000026.1:0-16206 GCA_045116995.1 Bacilli bacterium | reverse complement strand
ATCCGCATTCGCTCTTGCGGTATCTGTTTTGATCTTTAATTCCGCTTCTTTTAAAGAGTATTCTGTATTCTTTTGGACGATAACGGTCTTGGAATTGACTTCTGCTTCATTGGCTTCTTGAGCGGCTTTAGCTCTAGCGATGGAAACATCTCTATCGGCGTTTGCCTTAGCAATTGCAGCTTCTTTGCTAATTTGGGAGATGTTATCAATACCTAAGTTTTCAATTACATGGTTACCATCAGAGAAGTTTTGAATATTGAAGTTCACTAATTCCAAACCTAATTTGCTCATGTCTGGAATAACGTTTTCTTTAACAGCTTCGGCAACGCCCTTTCTATCTTGGACTAATTGACGAATGCCAACTGTACCAATGATTTCACGCATATTACCTTCAAGAACTTGTTTGACTTGTTCAATTAAGTCATCTTGGTTCATGCCTAATGTGGCTTCGAACGCTCTTTCGAGTAATTCTGGGTCACTGGAGATCTTTAAGTTCGCCACACCATCAACATTGATGTTAATGAATTCATTTGTTGGAATTGATTCACGTGTCTTGATGTCAACTTGGAAGACCTTGAGTGATAATCTGTCCTTTCTTTGTAAGAAAGGGATTTTCCAACCTGCCTTTCCCCTTAAAATCTTTCTCTTTCCTAAACCAGAGATCATGATTGCTTCATCTGGTCCTGCTTTGGTGTATGAGCAGAGAATGAAGATTACGATAAGTAGTACTAACAATACACCAACTAAGATAAATACCCACATTTCCGTTTCCTCCTTTATTTACCTGTATGGATTGTAAGGATGTTTTCTGTTCCATCCCACGTTGTATCGTATTTAACGGGTTTATCGTCCAATACGATGTTTAATGCTTTGGATATCTTTTTCATAAGACTGACCGAAGAGATCCTAGCATAAGTTTTCTTAATGGAGATTTGGTAAATAGCGTATTCGTCCAGATCACCACTTTGGACTTTTTCTTTGCTAACTGGCTGAATAACCACGTTCTTTTTATCATCTAGTCCGACTTGAATGCGATAAGCGTATTCAAACGGAACTGAAGCGATGGTATTTAGTGTGATATTCGTATTGTAGAAAGAAGCAGTTCCAATCTTGTCGTCCGAACTAAACCATTGAATTGCCATTTACTACCTCCTTGCACAAATATAATACAAATTAATTAAATGCAATTCAAGAAAATTCATAAAAATACATAAAAATATTATCGACGCAAAAAATCAACAATATTACTTAATATATTTAACAAATAATAAGGATATAGAAAGACCGCATAGTTGGCATATTTAAAACACCAAAGTTGTCTATTTTTGAATTTTTATGTATTGACGTTTCACAAAGCGCAAAAAAGAAAAGATCACGTACGAAACGTGACCTTAACTTTATTTAAAATTGTGTGTTACTTATGCAACGTAAGATGCATAGAAGTCTGCCCAAACAATACCGCTTGAAACGTTGACGAACATTTTAACAGAGATTCTACCATCAGATGTTACGAATTCTTGAACCATGCCATCTGCTTTGTTGTCACCATCAACATCGACCGCATATGATTCACCATCAGGAAGGAGATACTTTGGAATATAGTTATTTGTCAACATATCAGTATATCCTGGAACTTCAGATAAACTACCGTAATTGATGCCAATATAGAAGTAGAACACGCCTTCTTGAGGTTCGCTAACTTTAGCGGCAACGAATGCTTCTTCAGTTGTATATTGTGAACCTAATTCAGAATAGATATCAAATAAGACAGAAGTAACTGTTGCGCCTTCTGGTGTTGGTTCAGGTTTGATGTTGAAGATATCTACTCTAACAGCACCATAAGAATTCCAAACATTAAGTTTTAATTCGCCATTAGGAGATTTAAAGTTTTCATCACCCCAGCTGTCTACGCCCATGCTTGTATATCCTGCTGCCAATAAGTCTGCTCTATATTGGAGACGAGCATCTTCGTATTCAATGCCATCTTCTTGGACGATATAAAGTGCGCTATAGTATGCAGAATAGCTATAGTCATAAACACCTTGGCTCATGCCTGGAACTTTATCTACAAGTGTATTATCGTCAAGAAGCATAGCGTCGTAAATTTCATCAGAAATGTTAGCAACTGAGTAAGCAAGTGTTTCTGATAATGGGCCGAATTGAACGTTGAGTTCTTTGTCGCCCACAGCAGAGAGATCGAATCCAGTGACAACATACGCATCGTCATCAAGGACTTCTTCGCTACCATCAGCAAATTCAACTATAACGTCGATACCTAAACTTGGATTTGTTCCAATATAGTATGGATATGGATTATCGTCATCATCTAGTCTAGTATTTTCGACTTCCATAGAAACCGCACGGTTTGGAACTTTGAAATCATAGCTTGTATCGTTGGTAAGGAAGATTGTGTAGATATCGCAGTAACCATCGTTACCTGTTTTCTTGACTTCTTTGATGCCAACGCCAGCTTCACCTTGTGCACCTTGAGGACCTTGTTCGCCTTGTGGGCCTTGTTCACCTTGGGCACCTTGTGGGCCTTGTTCACCTTGAGGACCTTGAGGACCTTGTGGGCCTTGTTCGCCTTGTGGGCCTTGAGGACCTTGTTCACCTTGTGGGCCTTGTTCACCTTGGGCACCTTTGATGTTACCAACGCTTTCCCATTTACCACCGACTTTAAGGAACACATCCCATGTTTCGATGTTAACAAAGACATCGCCGTTTTTGCCATCGGCATCTGTTGGATTTCTTCTGTCTGCTAAGAGAGAATAACCATCAGCACCTTTGACGGACTTTAACCATTCGTCATAGGACATTGTGCCACCGGCAGCTGCATACAATTGGAATAATTGTTGCTTTTCATAAGTGCCTGCTTGGGAGTTAATAGCGGCGTTTGGACCTTGGAAGTTACAACCCGCTAATAACATGCCAGAAAGGCTTAATGCTGTGAGGAGTAAAGTTAATTTTCTTTTTTTCATAAAAGATTCCTTTCGTTTTGTATTTTTTACAAATACTAGAGGAGCCAAATCAAATTGTGTAAAACATTCGACAACAATATTAGTTATGGCTCAAATTTTATGGGTATATTATATAACGATTTGAAAAATTTAAAACTTTTTTGAAAAATTTGAGTTTTTGCTCTATTTCTTTATTTATTTTAAATAAAAAGCGCACTGTTTGCGCAGCCACATGACATATACACGAAAATGTCTATCGTTTTGATAGTAATTTTATGAGTACTCTTCTTGCAGCGTTACTTTACTGAAATCATTCTCGTCTTTTTCATCAAAAAAGAAGTAGAAAAGACCATCAATTTGTTCAAAAAGACCGAGTCCAGGATCTAATGGATCAAATTGAAGAAGAAGCTTTCTTGGTTCATCTATATAATTCCAATCAGCGGGATAACCTAATAGTTTAGTGCCAATCTCATCGTCTTCACATTCTTCAAATTCCACTAGTACTTCTTTATCATATTGTTCATATCCTGGAACGATGCTATTAAAATCATCAACGACTGCATCAGGGATGCCTTTAAAGTATCTAACATCGCATGTCACTGCGTATTCATCTTCAACATCTAAAAAGAAATAGAGATATCCCTCATGTGGAAGTTTATTTTCTTTATCAAAATCTTTTATTTCTTCGAGATTGATTTGTAAAAAGAATATCGTTGTATCGTTAAAATCATTCCACTCCTGAGGAAGAGTGGGCTTTCCAAAGAATTTAGAGACCCCTAAATCATGTTTTCCTTTATTCTTTTTAATCTTTAATTTAATAGCAGACATATGCCCGTATCCCTTATTTTATTGTTTTCTATATCTTGTAGTGATTGATATTACAAGTCTATCTTCTTCGCCAGCGAAGTTAAAATACTCTTCATTTGTTTTGTCTAACCAAAGAGGGACAAAATAAGTTTGATCATCTTCTTCCTGTTCTGCTTGTCTAAATCCAGCAAAAATAACAATCCTGGCCAATTCATCAATAAGAAGGACACAATATCTTTCACCAGTCTCAAGTTCAATGATTGAATCATCGTCTCCTTTATCATTAATGTCGTCTATAACAAACTCTTGATCAACGGGTTCTATTTCTGCACCTTCTGATTTAGCGTGGAAGATGATTTTTCCTGGAATCTTATTTGTGGCAAAGTTGAAGCGACGGAAAGTGAATACTGCAGTACCCACCCTGTGAGTGCTTTTTTTGCGTGGTGAAGAATTATAATCAAAATTGAGCTCATATTCTTCATCGAGTTTAAGATTGATTATCTCTTCTTTTTTACCCATTTTGAGTTTTAGAGTGAGAGTTTCATGTATTCTGTCATAGCCTTCGACTGTAAATAATTCATCGAAGAATGGGAAAGATGGTTTCTTTTCAAGCAATAGAGGATAGCAGTATTCATAATGAAGACTTAATTGTTCTTCGTTATCTGGCCAATATGCATTCACTTTGAAAAATAGAACATAGTCTTCTAAATCGTTTTCTTGTGCATCATAGTTTTCATAGCTTTCTTCTTGCGTATCTTCGTTTTGCTTAACTAGATAGTTATATAAATCGTTTAATTGTTTCTCACTTAAAGGAAGGAAGTTGTATTGATTGTCCATCAAGCATAAAAACAAATCAGAAGGAAGTTCTTCATAACCAGATATCTCCGCTGCTAAATCTGAACCACCACTACCGCGGTCATCGCAAAAACCACCGAGATGGAAGCCAAGTTTGTTACCGATTTGATTTGTTTGGGCGGTATGGATGGTATAAAAACGCGCTACACCTGATGTTTCTTGTAGAGATTCATATGACGAAAAATCTAGAACAATCTTTTCAACTGTCTTACCGACCTTAATTGCGTTATATTTTGGTTTATTTTCACCTTGTAGATATTCCTTCATTAAATCAGGATCCATACGCGAATATGAACTGAAATAAGGATCGGAGTCACCTGAGCCATACTTTTTCACAATCACTAGTCCCCGTGTAATTCTTCAAAGACGTCGCTCAAATACTTTTTAAGCGCTGCACTATCAATAATGCTGATAATCATACTTTCAAAGAAGGCTAAATAGTCACCGTCTAACCATTCTTTAAACATTTCTACTAAAGGACGTTTTTTAAGTATGGTAATAAAGTCTTTAACACCATTACCTAAATAGCACACACAGTTGATGCTACCATCCGCTGGAACGATCTCTTCGACGTTCGCGGTTACTTGATTGTGTATGTGTTCTAATACTTCGAAGATTCTATTGCTATCAACATTAGGGGTAATGTCTCGATTACTGACAATGAGGAAAGATCTATCTTCATTATCCGCGGATGGAATGAGACTTATGGTTGGGTAATTATCAAAATAATTGTCTTTGTTGTTTGGCTTATAGACAATGACATTCATTTTCAAAAACGCCATGAATAAAGCGGTATCATCACCAATAGTTATTCTATCTTCCTTGACAGATAATGCTGGTTTAGGGGTATCTTCATCCCACGCCGCAATAAAAGGTGCTTGTTCGATATAATCCGCAAGAGTTTCATCTTCGTCCAATTCAGAAACAGGAAGGACTCCCTGCTTTTTAGGAGCTTCCTGATTTTGAGAACTATATCTACGACGTTTTTTAGCTTTGCTAACAATAATACTAAAGATAATAAATAGAACAAAAGATGCTGCAGCAAGGAAGCCATATGTTCCTAGCACTGTCTCAATAGTCATTTCGCTACTTACTAAATATTCCTTAAGTGCGTCTAGAAGTGGACCGTCAGGTAAGAAATAGTATGATGCGAACGCTAATGTTGTAAGACCAAATAAAAGAGCGAACCCAAATAAGATCCAACGGAAAACTTTTAAAAAACCCATATGTAGAGTCTCCTCTTGTTACTCATAGATTAACATAAAGTAATCTTGTTTCCACAAAATATTCAGATTTTACTTCTGATTCATTGTTCAAAGAACATATAAAAAGCCACCATGAAAACAGTGGCTCATATTCTAATTATGTTGTAAAAGATTAGCCGAGAATTCTTTCGAATAAGAGAGCTTCTTTGTCGGTGACCATGCCATCAGCAGAGATAACCGCTAAGACAATGTAACAAGCATATTTCTTTTCTTCTTCACTCATGCCATCGATGAAGTCATCAAGAGCGATGTAATTCTCTGTGGTCAGTAATTTAGGAAGCAATCTTGCTAAATCGTTGACATTGTAGTCTGTACCAAAGATTTCATTAAAGATCGCTGCTTCATTAGAAGTGACTTTGCCATCTGCGCCAATGAAATAACCGATTAAGCTAGTGAAGAATGAAAGTGCGAAGTCTTCGTGTTCTAAAAGACCGCGTTTTTTGAAGAATGCTATTAATTCCCCAACAGAATTCTTACAAAGATTCATTCTTTGCTCATGTGAAAGGTCAGTGAATTGCTTATAAAAATCACTATATTGACTCATTATGATTTCTCCTTTATGTGTTAACCTCATTATAGCAATCAAAAATAAACTCGTTCAATCTTTTTAACTGTGCTCCAGTTCAATGTTTTTTGAGCGTTTTTTAAAATGTTTTGATGTGGAGAGATTTTTTAAGGAAAATAAAAACCCCTCATTTAGAACAAGGGGTGTTATTAACGTCTGGTGGATCCGACGAGGATCGAACTCGCTACCTCATCGTTGCGAACGATGCGCTCTCCCAGGTGAGCTACGGACCCATAGCGTTCTCTATAATATAGATTTTTTAAGGAAAAATCAATTAAACATTATATGCGGAGATATCAATTCTCATTTCTTCTTTGGTATTTCCTGCATGATGTCCTTTGAATAAACTGAAATGCGCTGTCTCTTTTGAAGCATACAAGCAGTATTCATCAATACTTGTAGCGACATAATCACCAATAAAGGCTACGGCTTTTGGATTAATTTCGCCTTCACCAAAGATTTGGGATTCTAAGACTTCATTTTTACTCAATAATAAGAAGTGTTCACCATAGTATTTATTGAATAGTTCTTCAAACTCTTTATTAGTGCCTTTTTTAATAAAGAATGTTGGTGTTCTTTTTTCAAAAGACATTGGTTTATCTAATAAGGAATATAAGTCTTCATGTTCGCATATATCTAAAAATTTAACATTGATATGACCATGATCTGCGAAAGACATGAATAAAGTATCAGGATTGGCTTTCGCTAATCTTTTAATCATTCTATTAATTCTTTTAACAATACGGTGCACTTTGAAAGAATCGATACCAGTAGCGTGCATCTCGTAGTCCGGAGAATCGAAATAGAAATAGCCTAAGCATTTATCGATGCCTTTAATGGACCTATTAACAATGCGTTCAAAGTCTCTTAAGTTCTTTGGACCATTTTGATCAACTGGATATCTTTTCACATCAAACACAGTCACGTCTTCATTATTTTCTTTTACTAACTCTAGAATTGATTTAGTTGGTAATAATGTTTCCGCGATGTTTTTTGGTTCTAGTTCTTCTTCACTGTTATAGTCACAATTCTTGAATAAAATAATGTTTCTTTTATATTCTTCAAAATACTGCGCCCAAGACATCCAACCTGTTTCAATTGGATATTTGCCTGTTAAAAAGCCTAATGTTGCGGCGGTTGTGGTTGGTGGGAATGTGGAATTAATTGTGCAGAGATAATTCTTTCTAATAAAATCCTTATCTTTTAAATGCATTCTAACGATATTTTGGCCCATGCCATCAAAGAGCATGACCACTACTTTCTTATGACCTTTTAAGATTGCGTCAACTTCGGGTTCGCTTTGGTGAAAAGTTTTAACACCAAAATGTTTTAAAAGGCTGTTGGAAAAAGTGATGAGGTTGTGATCGTTATAATTATTCACGGTTGTCTCCTTCTATTTGTTTCACCTCTTCATCTAAGTCACTATTAGTGCTAATGGCTTGGAATTTAGTGGTGATTCTACCGACACGGTGGTCGAGTTCTTCTCTTCTCTTACCTGTTTGTTCAAGAGCGTTAGAGAACTTATCCCATTCACGGCCAAACATTTCAAAGTCTTTAGCAAGTCTTTGTAAGTGGCGGTTGATTTCTTCCGCATTCTTGCTTCTTTCGACTTCAATTCTGACCATATTAATGGTGACTAAGATAGCAGGTAAGGTAGATGGGGAAGTCAAAATGACTTTCTTACTTCTAGCATATTCAATAACATCATCTAAGTTTTGATGAATAAAGGCGAAAACACCGTCGTTAGGAATAAACATTAAAGCTTCGGGAGCGGTCTTTCCTTCAACGATGTATTTATCTTTGATAACGGTAATATGTTTTTTAACAGCGTTACCGAATTCTTTAGTTAATTTTTCTTTTTCTTCAGGAACATCAGTTTCAAAGATTCTTTGATAATCTTGGAATGGGAATTTAGAGTCGATGCAGATCATCTTATTTGGTTCTGGCATAAAGACTACAGCGTCTGCGCGGACATCATCACCATCTTTAACTTTCTTCATGGTGTATTGTTCTTGATAACAGCCTGTGGTATCACCAAAAACACTATGGAGGACCATCGATAATTGGTATTCACCATATTGGCCTCTAGTTTGATTACCTTCTAAGACACTTCTTAAAGAAACGACATCTTTAGATAATTCTTCAATGTTCTTTTGTGCGGCATCAATAGCTTGTAGTCTTTCTCTAACTTGGGCCATTGTTTCACCAGTGGTTTTAAAACCTTCCGCAAGTTTTTCATCCACTTTCTTATTTATTTCAATTAATTTGTCGTCAATTTGTTTATTAAGAGCATCGAATCTTTTATTAAGTGATTCAGTAATACCGTTTTGGAAACGTTCTAACTTCTCATTATTCAATTCGTTACTCTTAGTGGTTTGTTCTAAAACTTTGTTAATTTCTTCACTAACAGATAGTTTAATGTTGGTTTTTAATTGATCGGTTAAAGAATTTAATTGTTGTTGTAACATGCCAATTTCTTTTAAATCGACCTGTGGTGCTTCACCCTTCTTATTAGAGTTTTTGATGATTAAAATAATTGCAATGATGATAGCAATTAAAGCAAGACTAGAAATGACAATAGCGATAATTTCCATAGTTTTTAATCCCCCACTTTTATTAAACCACATTTAATTAAGTGAGAGATTAATATAACAAAATTATTTTTGTTGTCAAAGAAAAACGAGTTATTTTTTCCATAAAAGTCAAGACTAATAAGACAGATATTTCTTGTGTATAATACATTCACCCTTATGAAAAAGAGAGTAATTGCCGTCATTGATTTAAAAGCTTTTTATTCATACGTTGAGTGCCTTGATAGAGGTCTTGATCCGTGGAAATCTCCCCTTGTGGTCGCAGATAAAGAAAGAGGCACAAATACGATTGTTTTAAGTGTGTCTCCATATCTTAAAAAACAAGGTATTCCTTCAAGATGTAGAATCAAAGAACTACCAAAGAAATATAACTATATCTACGCGGTTCCAAGGATGGAAAGATATTTAGAGAAAAGCGCTGAAGTTATTAATGTTCTCTATCACTTTGTCGCGGAAGAAGACGTGCATGTCTATTCCATTGATGAAGCATTCGTGGATTTAACAACTTATTTACCTTATTACAACAAAACACCACTTCAAATGGTGACCACGATTATTAATCAGATTAAAGAAGAAACAGGATTACAGGCTACCGCGGGTATTGGTGATAACTTCTTTTTAGCGAAAATTGCGTTAGATGTGTACGCGAAGAAGGAAAGAAACGGCATCGCTCGTATGTCTAAGGATGATGTTAAAGAGAAGCTTTGGCCAATTACTCCACTTAGCAAAGTTTGGAGCATTGGTTCTAGAACCGAAGCTAAGCTAAATAAGATGGGTTTATTTACCGTTAAAGATGTTGCCTTATCCAACATCGATTATCTTAGAAATAAGTTCGGTGTAATGGGTGAACAATTATGGCGGCACGCCAACGGCATAGATGACGCTGATATCCATGAGAAATATGAGCCTAAAGAAAGAAGTTTATCTTTAAGCCAAGTATTGTTCAGGGATTATAACAAGGATGAGGCCATCACCATTATTAGAGAAATGGTTGATACATTAGCCACAAGAATGAGAAACGCTAATAAGATGACAGGAGTTGTTGCAATATATGTTGGTTATTCAAAGAATGCTGGTGGTTTTGCACGCCGCTCTACATTATTAGCGCCCACCGATGATAGCCAAGTGCTCTTAAAAGCAATATTAGAAATCTATCATATTTATATTAAGGATTTACCAATACGTATGATTGGCATTAACTTTGGCATGTTAAGTGACGCTACCCATCAGCAGTTAGATATGTTTGAAGATGATAAAGAGCAGTTAAAAAGGCATAGTTTACAAAAGACTATGGATCTTTTACAAAGTAAATTCGGTAAAAACTCTGTCTTAAGAGCGTCTTCACTTTTAGAAGAAAGCACAATTAGAGAAAGAAATAACTTTATAGGGGGCCATCGTAAATGAGTGAACGTGGAATGAAAAAATGGGCTCCTTATAAATCACTTAATGAGCAAGAAGATTACTTAAATAAATTACATCAAAAGCAAGTTAAGATAGAAAGACCTCGCATCTCTTCTGATGAAGCGGAAAGTATTAATGAAATACTGGTGAATTATCATGGAGAAGAACTATTAATTGAGTATTGGAGAAACGATAAAATCAATACCGTCTCCTCTATTTTGTCTAAAATCGATGCAGTAAATAAAAAGATTGTCCTCCCGTTAAGAAAGACAATCTATTTCAACGAATTGATTAGAATTGAAAGACTTTAGATAGCCCAAGTACCATCTTTAAAGATTTGGATTTCTTTACCTTTGGCGTCAATACCAACGATAGATAAATCTCTGGTGCCCACCATAAAGTCAACGTGAATCATAGAGTTATTGATACCGACTTCGGCTCTTTGTTCCATGTTCATATCTAAAGCGCCTGGATATAATTCTGGGAAACCAGCGCCTAAAGCCACGTGGCAACAGGCGTTTTCATCAAACAATGTTTCATAGAATAACAAACCAGTTTGATTGATTGGGGATTCAAATGGCACTAAAGCAACTTCACCTAACATAGCGGCACCTTCATCCATTTTGACCATTTTTTCTAATAAAGCTTGGTTCTTTCTGGCTTTGACTGAGCAGACTTTACCATCTTTAAATGAAATAGCGAAGTCTTCGATTAATTCACCATTATAAGATAATGGTTTAGAAGCCACTAAAGTGCCTTCGGCTTTGCCCTTCATTGGAGTTGTGAATACTTCTTCTGAAGGAATGTTTGGATTGAATTGACCTTTGTTAGGCGCAAATTCAACACCACCACCCCACTTCATGCCTTTAACGAGTTCGACTTGGAAGTCAGTACCGTTATTAGCTTTATAAATGAGTTTTCTTAAATCTAAGGCTTCAAGTTTCTTTCTTTGATTGACCAAGAAGTCATTGTGGTCATCCCAGTTCTTAACTGGATCATTGCCATCCACTCTAGATGTTTTTAAGATAGCGGCCCATAAAGCTTCAATCGCATCTTCTTCATTTAATTTTGGGAAGACTTTCTTAGCCCAGGCTTTGCCTGGAACTGCAGCGATGCTCCATTTGTATTTGCCATCCATTGCGTCTCTATACTTTTTGATCTTTGGATAACGCTTTGCCATGGATTTTGTAACCTTGTTTTGGTTAACACCCTTCATCGCATCTGGGTCATCAGAAATAATATGGATAACGGTTGGTAATTTCTTTACCCAGTATTTGAATTTTGCAGTCATCATTGGAGAAACTGTCGCTAAGCTACCGACTGTTTCGTTTTTATAGGCTAATTTATTGACTGGGTCATGATGCCAATAAACAGTCACTTTTTTAGCGCCTGCTTTGTAGCATTCTTCAACGACCATAGTGACAAAATCTGGTTGGTCTAAACCGGCATTAATCCATACTTCATCGCCTTTGACGACGTGACCGCCTTCGACAGCGATTAATCTGGCATAATCTCGTAATAATTTTTCTTCCATAATTGATTAATTTCCTTTTATGAAAATACTATAATAGTATTCAAGAGGAAATTCTATATGAAAAGTTTATTTAGTAAATACGTCTGGTTGCAGTTAATCTTGTCCATCTTGTTGCTTTTTGGTGGCGCAGTTATCATTGCGTTCGCTATCAACAACAATACTGATGTTTTAGAAAACGCTTTAAACATTGTCGTCGCAGTTATCTTATTCTTATTTGGCTTATTTGCTATTCTTACTGCGTTTGTCTTTGAAACAAAGAAGTATATTACTGCTAGCTTATTATATGGTTCTGCTTCCATTGCTTTAGGCGTATTCCTCTGCACAAAGCAATTAATGCTTTTGGATTATATCATTTACTTAATCGCCATTTTCCTTATTGTGGTAGGCGCAATTCAATTATTTAAGGCCATCCTTTTAACAGTTAAAAAACAAAAAGATCAATTAGCCTTAATTATTATCACGTACGTACTTGCGGTATTATTTATCGCCGCGGGCATCTTAGCGATTATCTTCCGTGGAAATTTAAAAACAGGCCTTAATATTGCCGCTTCCATCATCGTGGGTGTGTTATTACTCGTCGCTGGTGGTTATGAGTTATATCTTGGTATTAAAGCGATTGCTGGTAAAAACAAAACAAACGCTCCAAAAGTTAAAAACAATAAGAAACACAAGAAAGAAGAACCTGCTCCTGAAGAAGCAAAGCAAGAGGAAATCAAAGAGCTTGATTACACAAGCAATCAAATCGAACAAAAATAAAAGCGGATGTTACTCCGCTTTTTTTCTTACTTCTAATAGCCAACTATTAAGCAGCTTTAGCAGTAATTTCAATAAGGATCGCGATAAAGAAGAACAAGATTGCACAGATAAGAGTCAAAATAGAGACGACTTTTTCTGCACCTCTTTCTTTTGTTTTGACGAAGACGTTTAAGCCACCGCCTGTAATAGCGCCAGAAGCACCTTCTGATTTACCGCCTTGTAATAAGCAGAGGACGATAATCACAACGGCAACTACTAACATAATCCAGTCATACCAATTTAACATAAGAATTTTCTTCCTTTCTTAATCGCTGCTTACTAATAATATTAGAATCGCAAAAATAACGCAAACTATATTTTTACAAATTGCTTTTTATTTCGAGAATAATATCTCGAAGCTCAGCTGCCCTTTCAAAGTCAAATTCTTTAGCAGCTTGACGCATTTGTTTTTCGAGTTCTTTAACTTTAGCTTCAATTTCCATACGGCTACCATGTTTAGTGATATCAATCATTTCACTAATTTCATCATCACTGTTATGGATTGGTGGACGTATTTCTTTAATAATGGTTCGTGGGATAATTCCATATTCATCGTTATAAGCTTGTTGGATACCTCTACGACGATTGGTTTCATCAATACAACTCTTCATTGAATCAGTCATTCTATCAGCATACATAACTACTAACCCATTAGCGTTTCTTGCCGCTCTACCGACAATTTGGATTAATGAACGTGTACTTCTTAAGAAACCTTCTTTATCTGCATCAAAGATAGAAATTAACGAAACTTCAGGAATATCTAAACCTTCACGTAATAGGTTAATACCAACGAGAACATCATACTTACCTTTTCTTAATTGATAAATGATTTCACTTCTTTCCAAAGTCTTAGTTTCGTGATGTAAATAAACAACTTTAATACCTTTGTCTTTAAGGTAGTTTGTTAAGTCTTCCGCCATACGGATAGTGAGGGTGATCACCATTGTTCTTTCATTTCTATCCACTCTAGTTTTAATTTCATGAACTAAATCATCAATTTGTCCTAATGTAGGACGAACTTCAATAATTGGATCAAGCAAACCAGTTGGACGAATGATTTGTTCTGCGGATATACCGCCCGCTTTTTCTAGTTCATAATCACCTGGTGTAGCGCTTGTGCAAACCACATATGGCATAAGCTTTTCGAATTCTTCGAAACAAAGAGGTCTATTATCTAAAGCGGAAGGTAATCTAAAACCATATTCCACTAAAGTTTCTTTTCTAGAACGATCGCCATTGTACATACCTCTAAGTTGAGGGAAGGTCACGTGGGATTCATCAATAATCATTAAGAAATCTTCTGGGAAGTAATCTAATAAACACCATGGCCTTTCGCCTGGTTTTCTTTTATCAATATGACGAGAATAGTTTTCAATACCTGGGCACATACCAAATTCTTGCATGCTTTCCATATCTTGATTAGTTCTCATCTCTAAACGTTCAGCTTCTAATAATTTGCCGTTTTCTTTAAAGAATTTAAGTCTTTCTTCTAATTCCGCTTTGATAGTAACACAAGCTTCTTTTATTCTTTCTCTTGTGGAAGCATGGTCATAAGCTGGGAAGATAGGGAAAGTATGATAGGTATGTTTGACTTCACCTGTCATTGGATTAAGTTGGACAATCTTTTCAACTTCATCCCCAAATGTATCAATTCTAATGACGTCTCCATCAAAGAATGAAGCGGGTACAATTTCGATCACATCACCTCTAACTCTAAAAGTACCTGGAGTTAAATCGAGATTGTTTCTTTTATATTGAGCGTCCACTAATTTCTTATAAAATTCTTGTCTATTAATCTCTTCTCCAACACGAATATTAAAAACTAAGTTTCGATATTCATCTGGATCAGTTAAACCGTATATAGAAGCGACAGAAGCCACAATGATTGTGTCTTTTCTTTCTAAGATAGAGTTAATCGCGGATGTACGAAGCATTTCAATTTCTTCATTCATCACTGCATTCTTATCAATATATGTATCGCTTTTAGGAATATAAGCTTCTGGTTGATAGAAATCAAAGTTAGATACAAAGTATTCCACACGATTATGCGGGAATAATTCTTGGAATTCGGAATAGAGTTGGCCCGCTAAAGTTTTATTATGGACTAAGACTAGAGTCGGCTTTTGGACTGTTTGGATAATATTGGCCATAGTAAAAGTCTTACCAGTACCAGTTGCACCCATTAAAACCTGGAATTTCTTCCCGTTTAAAATGCCATCGCTTAATTCCTTAATCGCGGTTGGTTGGTCACCTGTCGGCTTGAACTTTGAAACTATCTCAAATACGTGGCTATCATCCATAAAAGTCTGCAAAACTCCATTATTTTGTATTTTTCTTAGCTTCCATTTGTAGGTAGGAATAGATAAATCCATCGATGTTTCCGTTCATAACAGAATTGACATCAACGACTTCAAATGATGTACGGTTATCCTTTACTAAGGTATATGGACAGAAGACGTATGAACGGATTTGACTACCCCATTCAATATTCTTCTTTTCTCCAACGATAGAGTTGAGTTTATTTTGTCTGGATTCTAGTTCTATTAAATACAATTTACCTTTTAACATCTTCATCGCAGTTTCTTTATTAAGAAGTTGGCTTCTTTCAATTTGACAAGAAACTACAATACCAGTTGGTAAGTGGGTAATTCTAACTGCGGTTTCAACCTTGTTGACGTTTTGACCACCCGCGCCACCACTACGATATGTATCAATCTTTAAATCAGATTCATTAATGGTGATATCAATCGCATCATCTTTAAATTCTGGAACAACGTTCACGGAGGCAAATGATGTATGTCTTCTTTTATTCGCATCAAAAGGAGAGATTCTCACTAATCTATGAACGCCTTTTTCACCTTTTAATAAACCATAGGCATTTTTACCACTGATTTGGAGAGTAACTGACTTAATACCAGCTTCATCACCTGGTTCAAGTGATAATAGAGACATTTTAAAGTGATGTATTTCTGCATAATACACATACATTCTATATAGCATGTCCGCCCAGTCTTGGGCTTCTGTACCACCCGCACCTGGGTGAATTTCAAGAATGGCGTTTAAACCATCAAATTCACCAGTGAATAAGATTTGTAATTCAAAATCCCTGGATTGTTTGTTTAATTCATCCAATGATGTTTCGATTTGTTCAAGTAATGATTCGTCATCAAATTCTAATAACTCTTCAAGGTCTTTTTGACCACGTAAAAGAGTGCGATATGTATCAACGATTTCGCGAGAATGATTGAGACGGGATATGATTTCCAAAGCAGAATTCCTGTCATTCCAGAAATCTTCTGCTTCACTTTTTGCGGTTAACGAAGCGATCTCGGCATCTAATTTAGCGAGGTCAAAGAGAAGACCCGAGTTGACGGATTCTCTCGCCAACAGCACTAAGTTCCTGTTTTAAGGTCACTAAGTCTTTCATAAATTATTC
>JBGUMU010000025.1:0-9216 GCA_045116995.1 Bacilli bacterium | reverse complement strand
AATGGTTTAACATAGTTAATATAGAAGAAAGTGATCATCGCTTTTAACGATGTTGGTAAGGTACTAGAGGAGATGAATGTGAATAAGGAATTCATCATTGTACCGATAAGAGTAACAGGAGCGGATGTGTAGACGCGGTCAATTAAGACACGGTTTTCTGGATTTCTATCTTCGCTATTTCTATAGAAAGTTGTGAGTTCTTCAGTACCGAGTAGCTTCGCGTATAATTCAGCGAGGAAATCCTCATCGATTGGATTGACATAAGCACGCTTAATGTAGTTTAAAGCATTAAGGTAGTTAACCAAGAGCATATTATTAGGAATAGCAGACACTACTTCACCACGTAAAACGTTGGTGATAAAGTCTTCGCCAACTTCTAATTCTTCGCACTCATTAAGAAGATTTAAAATCTCTTTTTTGAAAGCGCGTTCAACGTTCTTAGCCTCTTTGCTATTAGGCGCGAGCATAGCGCATTCGCGGTTGACTCTAATGAGTTTGACTTCTAAGTTATTGACCAAACTATTGATTGCAGGACAGCCACAGAATAAGAGCATGTTCTTTTCAATAGTTCTAATTGTTAAATAATGATAAAAGTGTGAGCGATAAGATAAAATGTTGCTCCAAAACGGATCGACTGAAGATACTTTTAATTCACGGCCAACCTCTAATTTGGTCGCGTATTTGTCTTCAGTGAAACGCATTGCATAATCGTTTCCTGCCATAAAAAATACCTCTATATACCATAATGATACAAGAAGTAATTTTTATTGTAAATAATTTATTCTAAAAAACTACTAATTTTAAACTAGTTATCTTCTTCTTCGTCAATGGAGAGAATGCTCATAAATGCTTCTTGTGGGACTTCGACAGAGCCGACTTTCTTCATTCTCTTCTTGCCTTCTTTTTGCTTTTCGAGAAGCTTCTTCTTACGAGAGATATCACCACCATAGCACTTCGCTAAAACGTCTTTTCTAACCGCTTTAACATCGCATCTAGCAATGACCTTACCGCCGATAGCGGCTTGGATTGGAATCTCGAATTGTTGACGAGGAATGACGGTTTTAATCTTACGGATAATACCTAAGCCACGATGATAGCCATCTGGTCTATAGATAATACTACTAAGAGCATCCACTACTTGTCCGTTAAGTAAAATATCAAGTTTCACTAAGTCCGCGCGCTTATAGTCGCTAAAATCATAGTCAAACGAGGCATAGCCTTTAGTGTAGCTTTTGAGCTTATCAAAGAAGTTATAAACGATTTCACTTAATGGCAATTCATAGGTTAAGACCATACGAGTGTCGTCGAAGTAATCTAAGTTCTCATAAATGCCTCTTCTTTCACGGCATAATTCCATGATTGGGCCAATATATTCTTTTGGCGTCATGATGTTGGCTCTGATATATGGTTCTTCAATAAAGGAGATCTTACTAGCGTCAGGTAACTTACTTGGGTTATCAAGATTGATAACTTCACCATCTGTCATATGAACTTTATAAATAACGGATGGCGCGGTAAGGATTAAATCAAGATTATATTCTCTTTCTAATCTTTCTTGGATGACATCCATATGTAACAAGCCTAAGAAGCCACATCTAAAGCCAAAGCCTAAGGCTTGGGATGTTTCAGCAACGAATTGTAAGGAAGCATCATTAAGTGTCAACTTCTCTAAAGCGTCCTTTAAGGCTTGATAATCATCACTATCAACTGGATAAAGACCACAGTAAACCATTGGGTTCATAATACGGTAGCCTGGTAAAGCTTCTTTAGCAGGATTATCCACTAAAGTGACTGTATCACCAGGATGGACATCTTTGATGTCCTTAATCTGTGCGGCAATGTAACCAACTTGGCCTGCTTCTAAAACATCAGTCTTCACTTCTTTAGGAGTTCTGATGCCAAGTTCAATGACTTGATATTCTTTACCCGCTTGCATGAGTCGAATCTTATCACTAAGTTTAACGGAACCATCTTTGATTCTGACTAAAACAATGACACCACGATATGGATCATAATAGCTATCAAAGATAAGAGCTTTTAAAGGTGCTTTTAAATCACCATTAGGGGCAGGAACACCTTTCACTATGGCTTCTAATAATTCATGAACATGTAAGCCTGTTTTTGCGCTGACTTCCACTGCTTCATCACATGGAATGCCAATCTTTTTTTCGATTTCATTCTTGGCCATTTCCACGTTAGCGGATGGTAAATCAACTTTGTTGATAACAGGTAAGATTTCTAAGTCATTATCGACCGCGAGATAGGCGTTAGCGAGTGTCTGCGCTTCTACACCTTGTGTGGCGTCTACGACGAGCACCGCGCCTTCGCAAGCGGCTAATGAACGTGATACTTCATATGTGAAGTCGACATGTCCGGGAGTGTCAATGAGATTGAAGATGTAATCTTCACCATCATCGGCTTTATAAGATAATGTCACAGCATTCAATTTAATGGTAATACCTCTTTCTCTTTCTAAGTCCATAGAGTCGAGAATTTGGTCTTTCATTTCTCTAAGTTCCACCGCACCAGTCAATTCTAAAATACGGTCCGCTAAAGTGGACTTACCATGATCGATATGAGCGATGATTGAAAAGTTTCTTATTTTCTTTTGAGAAAAATCCATAGTTTAATAACTTGCACTTGATGAAATTGATGAGGAGTTATTTTCCATAACTTGGCTCACTGTTGGTAACATGAAGAAAAAGATAACAGCGGTCACGATGGCGCATGCGCAGAAAATTAGCAAAGCTAATGAGTACCACTTCTTGCCTTCATTTTTAAATAAAACGATATCAAATGGCACAGCCACAACTGCACCAGCAATTGCACCAATACCGAATAAGATGCTGTAGATATAAACAAAGATTCCACCTAGGGCGTCACCAAAGGTTGAACCCTCTTTAAAGAGTAAATTCATACTGCAGATTTCGACAAATAACTGCATGCCTAAACATAAGGCGGAGATGGTTGCAAAAATACATGCAAAAACAAGCATGACTTTACTTGATTTCTTCATTGTTAGTCTCCTCTTCTTTTGGTTCAATGAATTCAGCTTGTTGCTCGTCAACAACTTTCGCTTCTTGTTCTGCTTTTTCTGCGGCTTCTATTTCTAATAGACCTGGAATCGGTATAAAGAAGTGATAGATACTTTCGAAAAGATAGCAAGAGCATAAATAGAAAAGCACCACTGGTACACCAACACGGTAAATATCGCTTGCGGGTTCTGGATGTGTGACAAAGCAGTAAATATCAAAACTCACGAGATAAATACCAGCAGGGGCATGTAATATCTTATCGATTAAAGCGATTCTTGGTCTTCTTTTCTTTGAAAAAAGCGCCCATAAGCAATCGATAATTAACCAAGAACCACCAAAGATGGTCACCCAGTTAAAGATAGCGCTTCTTGTTTGATTACCACCCATGACACCGGTGATTCTTAAAATCGCAAATACCAAAAAGACAATTGCGAAAATCATTAACTCACCACTGTAGATGAGTTTTGCTTTGGTAAGCATGTCTAATTTCTTCTTTTTCATGCCAAATATCTTAACATTAAATATCTATTTAATAAAGAATTCTTGTAAAATATCGCTTACTTCCTTAGGGGAGAAGGCTACTTCGTATTTGCGCCACTCACTCTTAAATAAATCACGATAGTCATTAGTGAGGTATCTTTCATCTATCAGTAAAACTGCCCCTCTATCGGTTTCGCTTCTAATAACTCTACCAAGCGCTTGCATAACTTTATTCATGCCTGGGTTTAAATAGGCGTAGTTATAACCTGACTGCTCTTTTGCGTCGTAGTATTTCATGATTTGATCACTGACGAAGTTAATCTTCGGCATGCCAATACCAACGATAATCGCTCCGATTAAACGGTCACTGACTAGGTCAATACCTTCACCGAAAGCACCGCCGACAATAACAAAACCTAGAGTTGTTCTTTCTGGATGTGGTTTGAAGTTAGTTAAGAATTCTTCTTTTTCTTCGTCAGTCATGCCCCTATCTTGTTCATAGACATCAACATCATCCATATCGATATATGGCATGAGGTTGGTTAAGTATTCATAGCTTGGCAAAAAGATGAAATAGTTGCCGACTTTGTTTTTAACAAAGGCCTTAATATAATCAGCGACTTGTTGATAAGAAGAGTCTCTATTCTTATATCTAATTGAGACTTTTGGAGCGATGATAATTTTAAGATTATCGACTGGGAAAGGAGAAGGAAGAATGAGTTGCGCGTCTTCTTTCTTACCCCCTAACATATCAACGTAATATTCAATTGGGGAAAGTGTCGCAGAGAAAAGGACGCTGCCTCTAAGACGTCTCAGCGAACTATGTAAGAAGGATGAAGCATCTAAACACGAGACATGCAAGATGAGTTCATCTTTGTTAATTTCGTAATAACAAATGAAGTGGTCATTATACAACTCTAATATCTTAGAGAAACGATTAACTTCTAAATAGAACTCTAAGAGTTCCTTACTCATCTCCTTATTCTCGTTCTTATTGATATCTTGCATTGTAGTGATAAACGAAGAGATGGTTTTATAGGTATAGTCATAGAACTCATCAAGGATGTAATTACCGTCTTTTGGATTAACAAGATACTCCTTAAACATCTTGCTCATCTTAGACATCGCTAATTTGAGTTTATGAAGCTTACTATGGCACACACTCTTACGCGCTTCTAGAAATTGCTTGTAGGATAATGAAGCGGAATACATGTCACGACTTCTATCCACAAGGTTATGCGCTTCATCCACTAAAACGAGGAAGGAAGATGTATCCTCATCAAAGTAGCGTTTCATATATGAGATTGGATCAAAGACATAGTTATAGTCACAGATGATGACGTCCATGAATAAAGATAGGTCTAATTCAAGTTCAAATGGGCAGATTTGATTTTCATAAGCAAGCTGTGTAATGGCCTGCAAATCAAAGTCATCATAGTTAAGAATTGCATATCTTAAAACGGTTTGAATCTTATTGTAATAGCCTTTAGCGTATGGACATTCTTCTGGGTTACAGGCTTGGCCTTTACAGAAACATATCTTATCTTTCGCGGTAATCATGATATCACCTAAAGATAAGCCGTTCTCCTTAAGGAGTTTTACCGCTTGATGCGCGGCTTCTCGACCACTTGTTTTCGCAGTTAGGTAGAAGATTTTACTATTATCGTCATCTTTAAGAGCTTTAACAAATGGGAAGACTGTGGAGATGGTTTTACCAATACCTGTAGGCGCTTCTGCGAATAAGCGTCCGCGCTTTTTCGCCATGGCGTAGGTATACTTGGCTAAATCTCTTTGTCCCTGACGGAACTTACTAAATGGGAATTTGAGGGCTTCAATGCTCTCATTTCTCTTAGCGATTTTATTAAAAATGATGTTATAGAAAGCGAGATATTCGTTCAGTAATTTAACGACAAATTGTTCTAATTCAAGGATATTAAAAGTATAAGAATCAATGAGTTGTTCTTTTTCTTTTCCTTGACGAATGTATGTTAATTTAATGCCGATATATTCGAGGTTAGTTTGTTTTGCAAACATATAGGCATAGCACTTGGCTTGACCAAGATGCCACTCTAGATTATCATCATGAAAAATCTGTAGATCTTCCACAGTGGTTTTGATTTCATCAATGATGTATTCAGTTTCACTTCTTTTGATGATGCCATCCGCTCGACCTTCAAGAACAATGTTCACTTCATCAACATTGAAGGACATCTTTAAAGGAAATTCAGCGAGATAGTTAGAAGATTGTTTGGCTTGGTAAACACTATGAAGGCGACTACCTTCAGTCATTGATGAACGATTAAATACACGATTATCGATATCGCCTGTTCTTAAAAGAAAGTCCACCAGTTGGTGCACACTCAAAGTCAGATACTTTTCCATTTAGTTTAATTTAGTGCCTAAAAGATTCTGGTTGCCATTAATAAAGGCTTTATAGTCCATTCTCTTTTTGCCTTCTTTTTGGAGCTCTAAAATGGCTAATTGGCCGTTTTGACATTGAAGTAGTAAGCCACGTTTATCCGCTTGGACGATTGTGCCCACTTCAGCAGTCACTAAATCATTAGCGATTTTAGCTTTGAAGATTTTGAGTTTTTGATTATCTAAGTATAAATAAGCACCTGGTTCATCACTCAGGCCTCTAATATAGCCATATACTTCTAATATATCTTTAGATAAATCTAATTTTTCTTGTTCAGGTTTGATTAAAGAGCAGAAAGTCACTTCCTCTTCATTTTGAGGAATACCTTCTAGTTCTCCGTTTACATATTTTGGTAATAATTCAAGCACTAAGTCTTTAGCGGCTTCACTTATCTTCTTAAACAAAGAAGTAGCGTTATCTTCTTCATCAATTATGACTTCCTTTTTGCCGTACATTCTACCAGCATCCATGGCAGCGACCATTTCCATGAGAGTCACGCCAGTGACTTTTTCATTATTGATTAAAGCGGTTTGGACTGGAGAAGCACCACGAAGCTTTGGAAGTAAAGAACCATGAAGGTTCAAGCAACCAAAACGTGGAACATCTAAAAAGCCTTGAGGGACAATTTGCCCATAGGCAAGAGTAATAACTAAATCGACTTTAAGATTGTCCATAAAGGAGAAATCTTTACGAATCTTGATAGGTTGAAAGACTGGGATACCATATTTCTCAGCGATAACTTTAGTTGGGACTTTTTCAATAATGCCTTTTCTTCCCACTGGATGATCAGGCTGAGCAACTAAGCCCACAAAGTGGTAGCCATCTAAGATCATCTGTTCAAAGACGTAAGCACTAATTTCAGGAGTGCCCATAAATAAGAGATTCAAATCTTTCTTTTCCATACGGAAATATTATACAAAACCACCACTTTTTTTGCTACTATATGAAAGATGAAAATTTTATTAGTGAGTGACTCGCATAATGATTATGCTTCTTTAGACCGTTTAGCGGCTTCTTATCCTAATATGGATTTATATCTTCACGCTGGGGATAGTGAGCAAGATGAATGGTCTATTAAGCCTTTTATCTCTGTTAGAGGTAACTGCGACCACTACTATGACTTCCCTGAATATTTAATAATTCCCAGTCCTTATGGGAACATTTTGGTACAACATACCCCATATATTAGTAAAGGGTTATTAGATAAACACAACGTGAAGATTGTCATCCATGGGCATACACATACTCGTAGAAACGAAAATAAAAATGGTATATTATATGTAAATCCGGGCGCTTTGAACTATGCTCGGGATAAGTTTGATGGTAGTTATGCCATCCTCGATATTGAATCTAATTCGGTAGACATTAAGTTCTACACGTTAATATAAAAAAGGAAAACATATGAAGAACAAACAACAATTGATCACTCAATATGTCTTGAGTGCGGCAGATTTACTTAAGACTTCTCGTCATTTTGTGAACATTTATCAACAATTAATGCACCAAAATAAGAAGAACGTCTATGCCGAATTTACTGGTTTAAACAACCGCATTAAAAAATACAAATACTCCAAGATGGATGAAAACGTAAAGAAATACGCTCTTTATCTATCTAATAAGATTAAAAAAGAAGGAACAAACCGTGTCGTTTTAAAGGTCGCTAACTGCCCAAGTTGGGGTGAAATTTTCTGGGCCTTATTAATGAGTGGTTATGTTCCTGTTTTAGTGGACGCTAAACTTCCAAGAGAAAACGTTATCAACTTAGCTAACCAAGCTAAAGCGATTGCTATTATCTCTGATGATAACCATGAATACACCATTAACAAAGTTAGATTAGACAATATCCTACAAAACGCTAAAGAAGAAATGTCTAATCCATCTTGGGCGGATGAAGTTATCTTCTCTTCCAGTGGCACAACTGGTGACGCTAAATTAATGGTTTTCAATGGTGAAAACTTCGTGAACCAAATTTGCTGTTCCTTAAAGATGACTGAAGAAAGTTTGGACATTATGTATCCAAAGAAAGTCGGTCAAATTAAGATTTTAGCAATGATTCCATTCCACCATATCTTTGGTTTCGTTGCGGTCTTCTTATGGTACACATTCTATGGCACAACTTTAGTGTTCCCAAAGAGCAACACTCCAACAGATTTATTATCAATTTGCCAAAAAACAGGCATTACTCACGTCTATAGTGTCCCACTCTTCTGGGATTCCTTAGCCTTATCTATTAAGCGTAAGTTTGCTATGCAAAGTGAAGACAAACAAAAGCTTTTAGAAAAGATGATGGCTTATAACTTAGGTGAAATGAGTGCTCAAGAAGCTGGCTTTGCTAGTAAGAAGATTGTCGCTGATAAGATTAAGAGCATGATCTTAGGCAAACACGTCAGATACTGTATCTCTGGTGGCGGCTATCTCTCCAATGAAACATTAAGAGCAATTAATGGTTTAGGTTATCCTTTATATAACGGCTATGGTATGACCGAAGTTGGTGTTACTTCTGTTGAATTATCACCAGATGTTAAACAAAGATTATTAGGCTATATCGGTAAACCACTTAACGGTGTGGAATATAAGGTCAATGAAGGTGACAATGAACTCTTAATTAAATCACCTACAATTCACATTAGAGAAATCATCGCTGGTGTGGAAAAAGAAACTGTTTTAGATAATGGTTACTTCCATACAGGTGACATCGTTAATAAAGGTGAAACTGGTTACATCATGAAAGGTAGAATGAAAGACGTCATCATTAATGCGAATGGCGAAAACATCTTCCCAGATGAACTTGAAATCTACTTCAAAGATTTACCAAACGTCACAAACTTATCTGTCTTAGGTGTCGTTAATAAAGATAAAGCTCTTCACGAAGATATCGTCTTAGTCTTAGAACTCGATGATAAGACCAGTGAAGATGCCTTAAAGGAATTAGAAGCCACTATCAAGGGCATTAAACTTCCTCACGACACAAAGATTGACGCTGTTTACTTAGCGAAAAACCGCTTACCAATGGCGAACAATATGAAAGTTAAACGTTTCGCGATTAAGAAAGAAATCGAAAACTGTTCTAACAAATATGTCTTGATTAATTCTAAGAAAGTTTCTTCTAAAACAAGAAAGTTAAGCGAAGAAGCCTTAACCAAGATTCTCCCACCTGTCAGAGAACTCTTCTCCAAGATCTTAGTCTTACCAACCTTCAAGATTGATGATGAAGATCACTGGATTAATGACTTAGGTGGTGACTCCATGAACTACGTTGAATTAGTACAAGAAGTTGACCGT
>JBGUMU010000024.1:0-3951 GCA_045116995.1 Bacilli bacterium | reverse complement strand
ACGCCAACACGTGACACGAGTGGGCTTTGGACAAGCATATCGCCTTTACCAATAAGCTTTTCCGCACCACCTTCACCAATAATGGTGATGGAGTCAATACTACTCGCAGTCATTAAAGCAACGTGTGTTGGTAAGTTAGCTTTAATAACACCAGTAACGACGTTAGTGGATGGACGTTGAGTGGAAATCAATAAGTGAATACCACATGCTCTGGCTTTTTGGGCAAGAGAAACAACAGGCATAGAGATTTCCTTACATTGGTCAACGATATCAGCGTATTCGTCTAAAACAACGACAATATATGGAAGTCTTTCTTTTCCTAATGTAGGTGCATCTTCATTAAATTCTTTAATGTTTGTGCAACCAGTATCAGAGAAGAGAGCGTATCTTTCTTCCATTTCTTTACATAGTCTCTCGATTAAAGTCTTCGCATCATTTGGATCAGTGATGATTGGGCAAAGTAAGTGTGGCATATCTTTATAACGTGACATTTCAACTTTCTTTGGATCCACTAAAACGAGTTTCAAATCATCTGGTGAATTACGCATGATTAAAGTGACAATGATAGAGTTCACAAAGATGGATTTACCACTACCAGTGGTACCAGCAATCAAAATGTGTGGGAATTCATCAAAGTCAGCGAAGATTGTTTCACCTTTAATATTCTTACCAAAAGCGACTGCTAATGGATGTTTCTTAACATCAGGTAAGTCACTATAGACATCCTTAAAGGAAACGGTAGTCACTGAGGCGTTAGGGATTTCTAAACCAGAAGAAGATTGACCTTCAACGATTGATTCAAATCTCGCGCTGACACCACCTAAACGGATTTGGATATCTTGCACTAAGTTACTAACACTACGTGCAGAGACGTTACGGTCATAGGCGATATTAAAGCGCGTAACGCTTGGACCAATTGTGTAGTCCTCAACATGAGCGCCGACACCAAAGTTTTGAATGGTTTGGTCAATGATTTCTTTTCTTTCATCAGCAACACGTTGATTCAAAGCTTGTTGCTCGCTTGTTTCATATGTATTAAGCACTTCAGTGCTTGGTTGAATCCACTTCACTCTTTCTCTTGGTTTTGGTTGTTCTTGAACAACTGGTTGAACAGCTGGAGCAGGAGCAGGTTGAGCCACCATCTTTGGTTCTTCAAAGACTGGTTTAGCTTGCACTAGTTCTTCATTCACTTCAGGAACAGCGTTAAAGTCAAGTTCCATTTGTTCTGTTTTAGCAGGTTCTTGAGGAACTTGTTGAACTGGAGGTTCTGGTAAACGTTCTTCTTCTTGACAGTATTGACCGTTATCGATTCTAAACTTTGCAGGAGCAAATGTACCATTTTCGTTAATACCAAAGTTAGCAGCGCCACTATCTTGTTGGATAAATGTTGGAGAAGAAATCGCTGCGCTTCTTCTTGGCATACCAGTGATTTCGCTTTCATAAGTATCTGGGTCGATTTGTGATGCTTCTTTGATGACATCAATGTTTTTGACCTTTTGAGGGGCCTTTTTGTTCATGGAGATATCAGAAATGGTATCTTCTTGTTCTTCTTTAACTGGTTGGGCCTTTGGTTCTTTTTCCTTGCCAATTGAACGAAGGATAAGAGGTAAGAAGTAAAGCACTATAGCCACAACCGCTAAAATGATAGCGACGATTAAAGCGCCAAAAGACACATTGAATAAATTATTGAATAACGCCACTAAGAAATAGCCAACAATGCCAGAGGCATAAGGAGCGGCAAATAATCCTAATATTGGTTTATCAATAAAATTGAAATAATTATCACCGAAATAAGCAGCGTACCAATTTCTAAAGTCTATTGTTTTTAATTCTGTGTTATCGGATAAGGCAAGGTACTTGCCATCTTCAAGAGTGAAGATAGATTGGAAATGCGCATAGAACATAAATCCAGCGATAAGAAGGATTAATGTTGCAAAGAAGTAAATATTGAATTTAATCTTAACGAACTTCTTAGCGAAGATGAATCTTAAGCCAAGCGCAGCAACCGCGATAAATAAGGCATAGGAGAGGGCACCAAAGGCATAAACAAAAGGAAAAGCTGCATAACGAGCCCCTGGTCCTGTATTAAGGCATAAAATGACCGCTAAGAGGCACATCATTATGCCAATGAAGATATAAAAATGATTCTTGTTTGCCACGAAAGGTTTTTTATTTTTCATGTCTATATTATAAGTGCGTATAGGCGCATATGACAATGAATTTTGCAAAATAAAAAGCACATTTTTTGTGCTTTTTTCTTAGCGGGTAACAATGATTGGGATGATCATTGGCTCACGGCCGTTTTCACGTTTGATGAAGCGACGTATTCTTTCTTGAGCATTGGCCTTGATTTCTTCAAAGTTAGTGTTGTTCACAGATAAGGCTGTCGTGACTTCATCGATGAAGATACTGGCTACTGATTTAAGAAGTGGTTCAGCTTCCTTAACGTAGACAAATCCTCTCATCTGACAGTCCGGTCCAGCGATAATACGCTTTTCTTCTAACGAAACTGTGACGGCGATAACAACCACACCATCAACGGATAATTGACGACGGTCATTAACGATGTTTTCTGCGACGTTAGTAGAAACGCCACTTCCATCAACTAGGATTGGGTGAGTTGGCATTGTTGCTGGGTTATTAGGAATGATTGATGGTCTACCTAATTCATTGAAGCAAAGTTGCATGCCGTTATCTAAGATAAACACGTTAGTGTGATTTAATCCAATACCCATTGATAACGCTAGTTTAGCGTTAGCCATTAAGTTAATGAAGTTACCACGAACTGGTAAATAGTATCTTGGTTTTAAAACTGATAAGAAGAATTTCAAATCGTCTTGTCTTGGGTGCATCGCGGTGATTTGATTCTTTTTAATCCACACGACTTCCGCACCGGTACGATATAAGTAGTCAATACTGCGTGTCGCTATTGTTTCTAATGTTGGGGTTGGTAAACCAGCATTAATGAAGATATCGCGTTTTGTTAAACGAATACGTTTATCATCATTATTGCCGTCTACGACTCTAATAAGTTCTTGATAGAGTTCTTCGCCCTTACCAAGCATTAAGATGACAAGCTCTTGTTCTCTTACTCTTAATAAGTCTTCCTTGCTGACAATCATATCAACAGGAATACGGGAAGGATTGAATTCCATGAGCATCTTCATGATGGTTCTGGTGAAATCGTTATAGAAGAAAATCTTCTTATTATTTTCAATACATAAGTCGATGATCTCACTAATACGGAAGAAGTTCTGCCAGAAGCAGTCAATAAAGATTCGTTTATTAGCGTTACTAAAGTACTTTTCAATTAATGGAGTGACACGATGATGTGGAGAACAATAACCTTCATGGTTAGCGCCTTTACTTTCACTCATTAATAAGAATGTTGGTCTTTCAGAAAGGACTGATAAAGCCTTCATATCAAAGATATAGGCTGGAGTTTTAACGGAATAGTCGACAATAAAGTCACTGGTATAGACGATATTGCCTTTACTTGTTTCAATGGCCACACCAAATGAATAAGCGGCATTGTGTGATGTTTGGAAGAAATGAAGTTTTCTACCAGCAATTTCTAATGTGCTTGTTGGTGGGATGACTTTGAATTCTAATGGAATTCTTAATGTATTGAAATTGAATTGAGTCTCAATGACGTGCTTAGTAAAGCGTGTACAAATAATTGGCGCTGGAGCGTCATCATAGAAATATTTCAAAGCACCCATGTTTTCATCATGAGCATGGGTCATAATATACGCTTTTACTCTTTCCTTATTATTAATAAGATATTGAGCATTTGCTAAAAGATAGTCGACACCAGGAATGGTTTTATCAGGTAAGGCTAAACCAGCATCAATAACAAAGATATCGTTATTGATTTCAATAACGTAACAGTCACGGCCGTTTTCATCTAACCCGCCTAAAGCGGACACCTTAATAATGTCTTCCACAGTG
>JBGUMU010000023.1:0-7089 GCA_045116995.1 Bacilli bacterium | reverse complement strand
TAGGTAGGCGTGAGCTAACTTTCTGGTCGCCAAAGCGTTCTTTAAAGTCTTGACGATATGTTCTTGTCCAGCGACTTCTTCAAAAGTACTAGGACGATATGTTCGATATAATGCTTTATAAGCCATATAAAATCACCTGTGTTAAGTATATAACAAAGCCTACCATAAAGAAACGTTAATATTCTATTAATGGAAATATTTCGTTGTTTGCCTAATACGATAGTTATGCTACAATACATAACGGTCAGAGGAATTGATTATGGAAGAAAGCATGCGTCAACGTCTCATCGCCGCTGAAAAACGTCTTAAAGAAATCGACGAAGAATTAGTGAGCGAAGACATCATGAAAAACATCTCTAAATTTAGAGAAATATCAAAAGAAAGAGCAAACTTGGATCCTCAAGTTGCTGCTTTTAAACAATACTTGAAAAATGAAGAAGATATTGAAGCCGCAAAAGAAATGGCACATGATTCTGATCCAGATTTAGCAGAAATGGGCAAAGAGGAATTAAAACGTCTCGAAGCCGAACAAGAAAAACTCATTGAAGATTTAAGAGAAATGCTCCTTCCAAGAGATCCTAATGATGACAAAGATATTATCGTTGAAATAAGAGGCGCTGTTGGTGGCGATGAAGCCAACATCTTCGCTGGCGACTTATTCAGAATGTATACAAGATACGCTGAAGCCCAAGGCTGGAAGATTCAAATTTTGGATGAAAACCCATCAGAATCCGGTGGTTTTGCTCTCATCTCATTCAAAATCAGTGGCAATCGTGTCTTCTCAAAACTCAAATTCGAAAGCGGCGCCCACCGTGTTCAACGTGTTCCAAAGACAGAAGCCTCAGGCCGTATTCATACAAGTACTGCGACAGTCTTAGTTATGCCTGAAGCTGAAGAAATCGATATTCAAATTAATCCTAACGACTTGCAAGTCGATACATATCACTCTCAAGGTGCGGGTGGTCAAAACGTTAATAAGACCGAATCCGCTGTTCGTATTACACACATCCCAACTGGTACAGTTGTGGCGTGCCAAACTGAAAAATCTCAAATCCAAAATAGAGAAATTGCTATGCAAATGCTCAGAACCAAGATGTATGCCAATATGCTTGCGGAACAACAAGAAAAGATTGGCAACGAACGTCGTTTAAAAATCGGTACTGGTGAAAGAAGTGAAAAGATCAGAACTTATAACTATCCACAAAACCGTGTAACCGACCATCGTATTGGTTTTACTATTCAAAAATTGGACCGCGTTATTGAAGGTGAATTAGATGAAGTTATTGAAGCTTTAATTCACTACGATCAATCCGCAAAAATGGCGGGCGAGTAATAATGTCAACCAATCGCGAACTGCTCTTCAAATATAAAAAAGAAGGCATAAGTGATGCAGTTATTTACTTTGCTTTAGAAGAATGTAATGGTTTCGACCATCTTCTTTTATCACAAAATTTAGATAAAGAAATTAAAGATGAAAATAGATTCGTCGATGCGATGAATCGCTATATAAATGGTGAGATGATTGAGTATGTTTTTAACAAAGCATACTTTTTATCTAAACCTTTCTATGTTGATAACAATGTCTTAATCCCAAGACAAGAAACAGAGCAATTAGTTCTAACCAGTGCGAAGTTAATCAGAGAAATATTTGGTGATAAACAAGTCACAATCGCGGATGTCTGCACAGGAAGTGGTGCAATTGGTATCAGCATAGCTGAAATCTTTAAAAACAATAAAGTTATCCTAACTGATATTTCTGATGAAGCTTTAAATGCCGCTAAGAGAAACGGCGAACGATTAAGCAATGTTTCTTATATGCAAGGAGATATGCTTGAACCACTTATTAAAAGCGATACCAGAGTGGATGTCATTTTATGTAATCCTCCATATATAGAAGATATAAGCACAATCGACGAAAAGACTTGGAAACAAGAACCACATCTAGCTCTTTTAGCGACCCCATGTACCTTATTTTATGAAAAAGTGCTTAAAGATTTCCGTAAAGTAATGAACGAGAATTATTTACTTGCTTTTGAAATTGGTGAAGACATGGAAGAAGCGCTTACTAGATTAGTAAAGAAGTATTGTGAAGACTCTTTATATTGTTTTGAAAAAGATATCTACAACAAAACACGATTCTTGTTCATCAAAAAAGCAAAATAATATGCAAAGTAATAAATAAGGGTTTATTATATAAACGGTGATAATATTATGAAAATTGCAATTGGTTCAGATCATGGTGGCTACAAGCTCAAAGAAGGCCTCAAAGAATACTTAGCTAGAAAAGGCTATGATGTTGTTGATGTTGGCACTTATTCCACAGCTTCTTGCCATTATCCAGAATATGGTGCAAAATGCGCGAGATTAGTCAGTGATGGCGTTTGCCAACTTGGTGTTGTTGTTTGTACAACTGGCGAAGGCATCACAATGGCGGCTAATAAAGTTAGAGGCGTTCGTGCTGGCTTAGCATATAACGTCGAAGTCGCTAGATTAATGAGAGAACATAATGATGCGAATGTGATTGGCTTTGGCGCTAAATTCACAACATTAGAAGAAGCCATTGAAAGAATTGATGCATTCTTAGATGCCAAATTCTCCGCTGGTAGACACGCTACTCGTGTTGAAATGTTAAATAATTTAGACAAATAATCAAAAAGTATCGGACTAAAACGAAAAATGCCTCCTATTTAATTTATAGGGGGCTTTTTAATGACGAATGATTACGTATGCCCAATATGTGGGAACAAAGATCCTAAATACATTGGCTATAAAAACGGAAAACCATATTGCCGAAAATGTATAACATTCCGTGGACAAGAAGCATCAGGAGACTATGTCCAACTCGATAGTGCGGAATGGACTCTGAAATATGAGTTATCTGATGATCAAAAGAAATTATCAAAACAATTATTAGAGAATTTTCAAAACGGAATAGATAGTCTTGTTCATGCTGTATGTGGTTCTGGCAAAACCGAAATATGTATTGGAATCATTTCATATTGCATAAGAAATGGTTTAAAAGTCGGTTTTGCAGTCCCTCGTAGAGATGTATGTATCGAGCTATATTATCGATTCGCCGATATATTCCGTGAGAATGATCTAACTGCGGTTTATGGAGGAAATACAAAGTATTTAGAAGGTGATCTAGTGCTCCTTACAACCCACCAACTATTTAGATATGACCATTATTTTGATTTATTAATCGTAGATGAAATAGATGCATTTCCATTTAAAGGAAGTGAAATCTTAGAAGTCTTCTTCAAACGCAGTATTAAAAAGAATTATGTTTTAATGACCGCAACTCCAAATCAAGAAACCTTAGAGTATTTTTCAAAACCTGGTAGAGCGGTCCTTCAACTTTTCTCGAGATTCCACGGTAAGCCCTTACCAGTTCCAAGAGTGATTAAAGGCAATGAGATATATTTAAACTACAAACTAGTTAAAGAAGTATCAAGAATATTAAAGAGTTTTAAGCAAATATTTATCTTTACTCCCACAATTGATTTATCAGTCAAAGTGTATAAGTTTTTACAGTTATTTTTCCGTAACGGATACTATATCAATTCGCATTCAGAAAATCGTGATGAAATTATTAGAAGATTTAGAGTCAAAAAGTATCGATACTTAGTAACCACAGCGGTTTTAGAAAGAGGCGTGACCGTCAAAGATCTTCAAGTCATTGTTTATCATGCTGACCATCCAATTTATGACTCTTATTCCTTAATACAAATAGCAGGGAGAGCGGGCCGTAAGAAAGAAGCCCCAGAAGGTGAGGTGATTTTTCTTGCTAGGGAAAATAATAAAGAAATGCAGCGAGCGATTGCAGAGATTAATGCCGCCAACAAGAAACTGCCTAATTTGCTTTAAAAAAGTCAACATAACGGACTTTTGCAGACTTTTTAATGCTGAAATACCCATCTGCCAGGCGTGTCAGACGGAAATGGAACCTAAATCCATTAGTTTCTCTGTTGATGGACATAAAGCTACTTCGATTTATGACTATAATCCTTTTATTAGAAAGCTCATTTATCAATATAAAGGCTGTTATGACTATGAATTACACAAGGTATTTCTAGATAGATATGCTAAAGAGATAAAACTTAGATATTTTGATTATGTTGTGATACCTATCCCTTCATATAAAAATGAGGATGAAGAAAGAGGGTTTAATCACGTTGTGGAAACATTCAAAAGTCTAGGCATAAATATGCTCAATATTATAGAAAAAACAGAGAAACATAAGCAGGCAGCAAGCACTTTCAATCAAAGAAAAGAAGTCTATAAATTTTTAGAGCTAAATAGTCATCCAGATTTAAGTAAAAAGAAGGTTTTGATAGTGGATGACGTTTACACTACAGGAAGTACAATGAAAGCGGCAATTCATCTCGTTGACAAGTTAAATCCAAAGAAGATTGATGTCTTAGTGGTGGCAAAAACTAGAGGAAAACAACTACCTAAATAACTAATACGAATTAATTTGTATTAGACAATAGTAGGTGGTATTGATATGATATTTAAGCGAATGCTTGACATTCTTTTATAAAGAAAGGCACATATTTGATGTGATCGGTATTAAATAATATGGGATTTTTCGACAAAAGAGCTATTAAGAAGTATTTAAAGGAAGCTGATAAGGTTATCGCCTATGAAAGCAAAATGGCTGCATTAACAAATGAAGAATTACAAGCCAAAACTCCATACTTCAGAGAATTATTAGCTCAAGGTAAAACATTAGATGATATTAAGTACGAAGCTTTTGCGGTCGCAAGAGAAGCTGCAAAACGTTGTATTGGTGAATTCCCTTACAAAGTACAAATCGTTGGTTCTTTAGTTTTACATAACGGCGATGTCGCCGAAATGAAGACTGGTGAAGGTAAAACCTTAACCTGTACAATGGCTGTTTACCTTAACGCATTAGCGGGTAAAGGCTTACACGTTATTACAGTTAACGAATACTTATCTGGTCGTGACGCTGAATGGATGGGCCAAATCTATAGATTCTTAGGCTTAACAGTTGGTGTTAACGCCCGTACAAAATCTACACGTGAAAAGAAAGAAGCCTATTTGTGCGATATTACATATACCACAAACTCTGAATTAGGTTTCGACTACTTAAGAGATAACATGGCGACCGATATGGAACACCGTGTTTTAAGAGGACTCAACTTCTGTATCGTTGACGAAGCTGACTCCATCTTAATCGACGAAAGTAGAACCCCATTAATTATTTCCGGTGGCGCTCAAACAAGTGCTTCCCAATATACTGTTGCCGATAGATTCTGCAAAACATTAAAGAAAGAAGTCGACTATACCGTTGACGTTAAAGAAAAGACAGTTCACATGACTGAAGCTGGTCAAACAAAAGCAGAACGTATGTTCGGTATTAAAAACTTATACGATCCTGAATATGCTGATTTAGTCCATAGAATCCATAATGCTTTAAAAGCAAACTTCATTATGGGTAGAGATGTTGACTACTTAGTGGACGCTGAAGGTGAAGTTCAAATTATTGACCCATTCACCGGTCGTGTTCTTCCAGGTCGTGAATGGTCTGATGGTTTACACCAAGCTGTCCAAGCTAAAGAAAACGTCAAGATCAAACAAGAAACCGTCACAATGGCGACAATTACATACCAAAACTTCTTCCGTTTATACAATAAACTCGCTGGTATGACCGGTACTGCTAAAACTGAAGAAGAAGAATTCCGTAAGATCTATAACATGCGTGTTGTTTGTATCCCAACTAATAGACCAATCCAACGTATTGATGCGCTTGATTATGTCTATGCACACAAGGGTCCAAAACTCGCTGCCTTAATTAAGGAAGTTAAAGAACGTCATGAGACAGGTCAACCTATCTTAATCGGTACCGTCTCCGTTGAATCTTCCGAAGAAATCTCCGCGTTATTAACACAAGCGGGCTTACCACACGAAATGTTAAACGCGAAAAACCATGCACGTGAAGCGGAAATTATTTCACACGCTGGTGAAAAAGGTTCCATTACACTTGCCACTAACATGGCTGGTCGTGGTACCGACATTAAGATTAACGATGAAGTTAGAGCGTTAGGTGGTTTATGTGTTTTCGGTACAGAAAGACATGAATCAAGACGTATTGATAACCAATTACGTGGTCGTTCTGGCCGTCAAGGTGACCCAGGTTTCTCCAGATTCTACGTTTCCTTTGACGATACATTATTAGTGAGATTCGCCGCTGATGGCATCAGAAACTACATCGAAAAGAACTTCGGCGATGAAGCCTTAGAAGCCAAGATGATTACTAACGTCATTACATCCGCGCAAAAGAAAATCGAAGGTCAAAACTTTGATACTCGTAAGAGCTTATTAGAATACGATGATGTTTTAGCTAAACAAAGACAAATTGTCTACGACAAGAGAGATAGAATCATCGAAGGTAGACCAATTGATGACATCATGGATGACATCTTCAAAACCGCTGGTGAATTCCTTGCTAAGAAAGGTATTCCAGCCGATAGCAACGATGAACTCATTTCTGGTGAACAATTAGTCAAAGTGGTGGAACCAAGATTCTTACCAAGTGGCACAATTAAACCAAATTTATATGATGATGCTCCAGTTGATGATATCGCACCAGACTTAGCCATCATTATTAGAGAAAGATTCGATCAACTCCTCACTGAATGGGATGTTGAAGAAGCTGATAAAGACAACATTAAACGTTCCGTGGTCTTACACTGTATTGACCAAAACTGGACCAAACATATTGACCAAATGTCTCGTTTGAGAGAAGCAATCTTCTTAAGAAGCTATGCTAACGTTAACCCATTACAAGACTACGTTAATGAAGGCTATGCAATGTTCAGAGAATGCTTAGAAATGGCCTCTGTTGATGCTGTTTTGAACTTAGTTAACATTAAGCCACAACGCCGTGTGACAGTTCAACCTGAACCAGCACCAGCCCCAGAAGCACCAGCCCCAGAATCTGCTCCAGAACAACCAGCCGAGGACAAGAAAGACGCTGAATAATTTATGAAAGACTTAGTGACCTTAAAACAGGAACTTAGTGCTGTTGGCGAGAGAATCCGTCAACTCGGGTCTTCTCTTTGA
>JBGUMU010000022.1:0-8232 GCA_045116995.1 Bacilli bacterium | reverse complement strand
TTCAAGATTGATGATGAAGATCACTGGATTAATGACTTAGGTGGTGACTCCATGAACTACGTTGAATTAGTACAAGAAGTTGACCGTTACTTCGACATTGAAGTGCCTGAAGAACAATACGGTAAACTCACCTGCGTCAACGATTTCGTTGAAGAAATTGCTCGCTTACTTAAACAAAAATAAAAAAAGCGTATAATAAATAATTGCATTATTTGTCGAGTTTTGGTAATATAACACTCGGCACTAAGAAAGAGGTAACTTTATGGCTAACATAAAATCACAAATCAAACGTATCAAAACTAACGAAAAAGCTCGTCAAAGAAACGCTTCCGCGAAAAGCGCTATCCGTACTTCCATTAAGAAAGTTAGATTAGCCGTTGAAACAAAAGATTTAGCTAAGGCCGAAGAATTAATGAATGCGGCTTTCCGTTTAATCGATAAATCCGTCAGCGATGGTATTCAACACAAGAACACTGCTGCTAGACAAAAAGGCGAACTTTCACGTTTAGTGAATTCCATTAGATAATTATTTTCTTTTGAAATTAATTAGGAACAGCTCAAAGCTGTAATAGCGGTCTACAAGACCGCTTTTAATTTGTTTATCTAACTGATATAAGTCTTCAAGAGTTTGTAAAATACGTTTACCAGAAACCACAAAGCTATTCTTTCTTAAGATTTTAGCTCTGATTGGGTTGATATTAAGTTCTTTAGCGATATCATCTGGTGAATAGTTATGTCTAGATAAGTATGAGACTCTATTTAATAATCTAAACTGATTAGCGATCATAGAGATTAAAGTGACTGGTTCAACGTTACTGGTCTTTAAATCTCTATATAAAGAAACTGCTTCCATATTTTTCTCATCCACGAGGTAGTTAAAAAGTAAGAAAGCATTTTCCTCAAGTGGTCTAGTGACCATCATTGTGACATCGTTGAATGTAATGTGGTCAGTATATAAAGCGAGCTTACTACCATTATTAAATAATGAAGCATAGTCACCTTCAGTTCTTCTGGCGAGTTCACTGATTGCATCACTGTCTATGACAGTGTTAGGCCATTTAGACGCAAAATATTGTTTCACAACATCAAACCATTGTTCTTGTTTAGGTTCGGCAACAGTAATCACTTTGCCGTTTTTTTCTATTAACTGATAATATTCATTCTTTTTATCGATATCACTATCGGATGTGTTCACTAAAAAGATGAGATCAACATCAGGGTTTGGTTGGTTTAAATAATTTAATAAAGTTTGATAGTCTTGTTCGCTTTCAATCTTTGATTTAGTTCTTTCTTTCATTAAGAAATAAGGAGAATCAATAACGACGACTTTCTTGTCGTAGCCTAAAGGCATGTAGTTAGCCTCACTGATAATCTCCTGGATTTGTGTTAAAGAAGCATCGAATTTAACGAAATTCATCGCATCGATTTCTTTAATAGAATCCTTAATGATGCTTTTCATCTGGCTTTTTAAACGAATGTTTTGTTTGCCGTTTATAAGATAAATCATGAATAAATTATAAAATATTTTGGATTATCTTTCGATATATTTTAGAAAGATAATTGTTTATAAGTTATCGTTCCCTCTAAATCCGTTCTTCTAATTGGGATATGGTATTTGTTTAATGTGTCCACGACGCTTTTAGAAGGATGACCAAACTTATTGTTTTTACCACATGACACAATTGCGACTTCTGGGCTAGTATATTGAATAAACTTATCGGAAGAGGATGTATCTGAACCATGATGGCCAACTTTTAAGATGTCACATGGGATACTTTCATAATCGTTCATGATTTCATTTTCCACCCATTTAGGGGCATCACCCATAATGAGGAAATCCTTATTAAGGATATTAAAGGAAAGCACTAAGGAACGATCGTTTTCTTCGTTGCTTGTAGTGCCATATGTATTGTAGTTATTAAAAGTTAAGCCATTCACACTAACGGGATAGCTTGAATAATAGTCGTAAATGTTATTGATTTTGTATTCTTTTTGTAAGCCCTCTAACGCCCCATAATGGTCATAGTCATAATGCGTAATGAAGACAGCATCGATTTTATAGATACGTTTCTTTCTTAAATAAGGGATAAGTGTCCCTGTTGCGATATCGTTATAAGTGAGTCCTCCTGTATCAATCAGGATGACTTTTTGATGGTATCTAATCAGTGTACAATCACCTTGGCCAACATTAACAAAACTGACTTCACTTGTTAACCTATTTTCTATTGGTAAAGCGTAAATTATAGTTATCGCCACCATTCCATACGATATCCATCTTTGAATTGGTCTAAAACCAATAGTTAGATAATATAGATATCCTATATAAAGAGCGTAGTACACTATTACCAATCCAATATTAAATTCAGGCATTATTAAACCAAACGATAACGACTTAATAATTCCCGTATATCCTTTTAATAAAAATATCAATCCTTTATCCACTGCGTAGATAGGAATTCTGAAGAAACATAGTAACGAAATAATGCCAATCAGTAAGAACAAAGGAGTACTAATGACTTGCAAAGGAAATGACATCACTACCACTTTGTGGTAATACATGATTTCAAACGGTATAAAGTATAGATATATCGTAAAAGACTTCCATAAATAGGATTTGATTTTCTCACTTGGATATATATGTCTAATGAGATAAGAAATGATTGGAATACCAAAACCTAAGATGAAGCTATCTTGATAGCCTAAGAAGTGATCAAACAATAGGCAGATTAAGCCAGCGAAACTCACTACTTCTAAATATGAAAATTTCTTCTTTAATGGATGCTTATTTATCCATTTTAATAAGAGCAGGAAAACCACTCTAAAGACACTGAATTTGGGTATAGTAAAAACTAGATAGATGGCTAGAAGCGCAATAGTTATTATCTCTGCATGTTTATCCTTCAAAAATAATTTTAGTAAATAGTTAAGGCCTAAAGCAAATAGACTAATATAAAGGCCACTTGAAGATAAGAATCTCGCTAAATGTAGATTTGTTAATGATTCACTAGTTGCGCTTTCTTCTCCATCTGAAAATAGAATTGCACCAACAATACTTCTTTCTTCCTTGTTAAAGTGAGCAAGAGCTTTTTCTCTAGACTCATTAATTCTTATGAAGTTACGCCATTTAACTTCAATGTGTTTAGCGTTGAGTGAACTATAGACACCTTTCTTATTTAGATAGCTTTTAAAATCAAAGCCTGATTCTAAGACGGTGAAGTCTAGTTCTTCCTTCTTACCATTTATTGTTAAATAGTCACCTAAATCATAAGAATGGTTTTTAGAATAGACATATAGTCTTTCTCCTCCACTGTTAAGGAGGAAATAGTTCTCTTTAACGGTATAAACGAATCCCGAATATGATTGTTTATTATAGCTTGGCTTTATGAATGAATAACCGAATCCAAGAACTATTCCCGTGAGGCACAATAAGAACATTGGTCTTTTGAATCTTTTAAAAACAAAGAAGAGAAAGACTAACGCTATTCCTATGAATAGGAAGATTGAATAAGTTAGAACATTTCCTAAATAAAAAGATAAGAAAAATAGGAAAATGATCACTGATGCAAAATAACGTAATTGCGGACTTTGTGATAGGTAGCGTTACCAATACCATAGACTTTCAATAAATCCTCTATTGTATTGAAGGGGCCATTCTCACTACGATAGGAGACTATCGAGCTTGCAATTGACGTAGTAATGCCGTTAACTTGCATTAATGTTTGGGCATCATCAGAATTGATGTTCACTTTGCTGATTTCACTTTTAGAGCAAATATCTGTCTCATCAAATCTACTAGCAATGTAGTAAGTTGTGCCCGCTTTTAATGTAGCGTTAGTAAAATACGCTAAATCGTCGGCATTAGCGGTTGTTCCACCCGCGGCTTCTAGTAAGTCATCCATTGTGATTCCATCGCTTAGAACGTACGTTCCGGCCTTATAGACTTCACCTTCAATTGTGTACTTACTGCCTTTTTGGGTGCTGACTTCGGTGATGTTATTAACGCTTCCTTGATTGAGACCTTCTAAGTCTGGATCAATGACTAAGAAGCCTACAATAACGATAAAAGCGACGATGACAACACCTACGAGTACTTTCATCATATAAAAAACCTCCTCTATAAATTAAATAGGGAGGTTTTTGCGATTTTGTCCGATAAAATTTTATTTAATTTCAATTTTTACGATTTCAACCTTGTAAGATTTGATCGCTTTGACTTCAATAATGTCACCAACTGTCTTACCAACTAAGGCTTCACCTAATGGGCAAGAGTTAGAGATTTTACCATTGACTGGGTCAGATTCAACTGTACCAACAATCATGTATGAAACTTCTTTATTGTTATCGACGAAACGAATGGTAACTGTGGAACCTAAACCGACTTTCTTAGTGCTTGTTTTACCTTCTTCGATAATTTCAGCGTTCGCTAAGATGTTTTCGATTTCTTTAATACGACCTTCAACTTCGGCTTGTTTGCCTCTCGCAGCATCGTAGTCAGCGTTTTCGCTTAAGTCACCTTGAGCACGAGCTTCGGCTAATTGTCTTTTAACTTCTTCACGGGCTTCATCGACTAAATATTTTAATTCTTCTTGTAATTTTTTATAACCAGCTTTGGTAAGTTTTTGTTTGTCTGCCATGTAAATTACCTCATTTCTGCAAGCGATATTATATCAATATCGCATAAATATTACCAATATTTTATTTTATTTGTCAGATTGCTTTAATTCTTGGATCTTTGGATCATCTTGCCAAGCGTTAAAAACTTCTTCCACTTCGTCATATTCTTCATCGTCATCAATTGGCTCTAATTCGCCACTTTCAAGATATCTCATAACGATGACTTCTTCGTCCTTATCTTCAGTGTCATAGAAGAAGACGTAGGAAGTTTTTCTTTCTTCGTTATCATAGGTGAAAAGGATTTGCATTAAGTGTTCTTTACCTTCGTTATCGGTAACGACCATTTGTTTTTCGTTTTTGATTTCCATAATTAGTTTCCTTTCATTCTTAAATATATATCGAGGATGACACAAGCGGCAATCTTATCAACATTGTCTTTTCTTTGTTGATGATTCATTCCCCTATCAGAGATGAAATTATTAGCCGTCACGCTTGATAATCTTTCATCCATTGTTTCAATGTTTAATGATGGTTTTTCTTTCTTTAAATCTTCAATAAAACGTAAAACGTTTTGGCTCATTTCACTTTGTTCACCAGATAAGTGAAGAGGCATACCAATCACGATGTCATTGATCATCATCTTTTCACTTAATTCAATGACGTGTTTTCTAGCGACGATATATTGATTTCTATCAAAGCGGAATGTCTCTAAACCGTGCACAAAACCAAGAGCGTCATTATAGGCCACTCCTAGTGTTTTGGTTCCGAGATCTAAAGATAAATACTTTTTAACCACGGATATATATTAGCAAGTTATAAATATTATCGAAAGTAATTATTTATAAAGTTAATATTCGATGACCATAGTTCTAAGTTCATCGACATCATAAACTAATCTAAAATCATCAAAAGAAATACTCTTATCTAACCAGACATAGCCACAGGTATAGGCGATACTGGTATCAAAGCCGATTCCCAAGCCGGCAGGATAAGTACGGTCATCAATCACGTTAGCGTGCATATAGAGCGTTTTATCTTTCAAATAAACAGCGTCGTATGTATAGCTATAACCACCACTGGCTAGCATGATTTCACCACTAAAGATGAGATTCTTATTTTCAAAGTTTGATTCGTTTAAAGTATTAAGATATGTGAGTGTTGTCTCATAGCGGCCGTATTCCGATTTAGCTTGTAATGCAGCGCGATAATCCGCTAACTTTTGATAATTGTCAAAAAGCAGGTAGTCAGATCTATCTTCTTCATTCAATAATTGAGAACCAGATTTCATTCCGATAGGAGTGACATTCAACTTATTATTTTTGTTGAGTTTATATAGTTCTAAAGTTGATGTTGTATGTGTTGGAGTGGATTCAAAACAACTGCAGTAAGTTGTACGCTTACCATTTATAGGATCGTCAACTTTATATCCAGGGCCAGAAACAACATGGTTAGAGCACGCAGTAAGCACAGTTAAGACTGCAAATAACAAGACAAACTTTTTCATAATCTTTTACCTCTCACCAATTAAGACGATTATAAAATAAAAATCTGTTAAAAAACTGGATGATTTTTTTCACCCAGTCTTTATTTTTACTTAATGATAAGCTTTTTAGCTTCTTCAATCTTAGCGATATCTCTACCAGCACCACTAGCAAGGTCTGGACGACCACCACCAGAGCCACCGAGTAAGGAAGCGATGTCTTTCACTAGCTTACCAGCGAGATAGCCTTTATCGTTAGCGGCTTTACCAGCGGCAACCACCACTGGATAACCGCCATTTTCTTCACCGACTAAAGCGATGAGATAATTGTCTTTGTTAGCCTTAAGGCTATCAACAATTTTTAATAAAGAGTCACGCTTTTGATCTTTTAAGTATTTGAATAAGACTAATAAGCCATCTTGTTCGACGAATTCATTAGCGAGGTTACCACTAGTAGCGTTCGCTAATTTTTGTTTTAAGGTATCAGCTTCTTTACGATAAGCATCCTTTTCATTTTGTAAGGCTTTAAGTTTATTTGGTACATCGTTAATGGAACCGATGCCTAATAAATCACGCGCTTGATTGAGGATGTTTTCTCTCTTCTTCAAGAGTTCATAAGCACCGAAAGAGGTTCTAGCTTGAATTCTTCTAATACCAGCGGCCACACTTTCTTCATATTCAATGACGAATGTACCGATATCGCTTGTATTAGTGACATGGGTACCGCCACAGAATTCTTTAGAGACGTCACCAAAGGTGACAACTCTGACTGTATCGCCATATTTATCATCAAATAAGGCTTTAGCACCCATCTTTTTCGCTTCTTCGATTGGAAGGACAAATGTTTCTTCTTTAATCGCTTGAGCGATGTATTTATTCACTCTTCTTTCGACTTCGGCAATTTGCTCCGCAGTCATCTTTTGGAAGTGATTGAAGTCAAAGTGAGAGTATTCATCGTTAACATAAGAACCGTGTTGTGCGATATGGTCACCTAGGACTTCAGTTAAGGCTTGTTGTAATAAGTGGACAGATGAATGGTTACGGGCGATAAGAGCTCTTCTAAATTCATCAATCTTCGCGGTCACTTCATCACCGACTTTAACTTCACCAAACATCACCTTAACGGAATGTAAGTGTTGTTTATTAGGCGCTTTGATGACGTTTTCAACTTTCATACTGACATTGTCATTTTCAATGACACCAGTATCGGCGACTTGACCACCGCTTTCAGCGTAGAAGTTTGTGACGTCGAGGATGATTTCGCCTTCATCGTCTAAACTATCGACTTTAACACCATCTTTGAAGCAAGCCACGACTTTGGCTTTGACTGGTTCTGTACCATAGTTGAACTTAGAAGCCACGGTACATTTCATTAAGTCGATGGCTTGTTTGTTCATACTTTGTTGGTCACCACGTGCGGTTCTCGCTCTTTCTCTTTGCTCTTTCATGAGCTTTTCGAATTCTTCGAGATCCACTTTAATGCCTTGTTCTTCACAGATTTCTAAAGTGAGTTCTTTTGGGAAACCGAATGTATCATAGAGTTTGAAGACGTCCGCACCAGTAACTTCTTTATTGTCTTTGATGAGTTTCATTAATAAAGCTTCACCGTTTGTTAAAGTCTTAATGAATTTTTCTTCTTCGGCTTTAACAATTTTTGCGACGAATTCTTGTTTATTTAATAAATAAGGATAATAGTCTTGCATGTTATTAGCGACGACACTAACGAGTTGATAAATGAATGGTTTATCCATGCCTAAGACTTTGCCATAACGGACCGCTCTTCTAAGAAGTCTACGTAAAACGTAGCCTCTACCTTCATTAGAGAAACTTTCACCATCCGCTAAAGCGAAGGTAATGGTTCTAATGTGATCAGCGATAACTCTGAAGGCTCTTGGATTTTCGTTATATTTCTTACCACAGATTTCTTCTGTCTTTTCAATCATTGGCCAGAATAAGTCTGTTTCATAGCAGGTATCTGTACCTTGGATAACAGTGACGAATCTTTCTAAGCCCGCACCAGTATCGATGTTCTTACTTGGTAATTCTTTGTATTCGCTTCTCTTTTTACCAATTTCACTATTGAATTGAGAGAAGACGATATTCCAAATTTCCACGAATCTGAAGTTTGGTAAATCTTC
>JBGUMU010000021.1:0-12710 GCA_045116995.1 Bacilli bacterium | reverse complement strand
GATGACATTAGAAAGGAGTTTACCATCTCTAGTAATCGCTACACTTGTTTCGTCACAACTTGATTCAATCGCTAATATTAATGCCATGTTATTTCACTTCCAAAATCATGTAATACGCATCATCACCGTTATCGTAATAATGTGGTTTTGTTGTTTCTATCTTAAATCCGTGTTTCTTATAGAAAGCAATCGCGGATTCGTTATTTGTTCTCACTTCTAGAGTGAGGGTTCTAATCTTCTTCGCGTAACAATCGTTATAGATTTCATCCATCATCGCTGAACCTAATTGTTTTCTTTGAAGGTATGGATGGACCGCTATTTGACAGATTGTCGCACTATCGAATGTTTCCCAATAGTCACAGAAGCCGACTACTCTATAGCCTTCTTCGTTATCTATTGAGAGCTCAATAACCCAGAAATGGGCTACTGGGTTTTCTTTTAATTCGTAGAGGATATTCTCCTCTTTCCAAGCGCCATGAGGAAAGCACAATTGCTCAATTTGCATGATTGTTTTTAGATCGTCTAATTTAGCTTCTCTAATGTTTACAAATAAGTTTTGCATCTTAGTCCTTCATGTACACTGGTTTTAAAGAAAGTGGGTTAATAGATTCTAATGAATCTTTAAGGTCTAACATCTCTTTCATGGTGTTAGATTCTATACCTTGGATATTAAGGTATTTAGTGTCACCACAGACACTGTAGTCTGGATGATCTTCAATATATTTCATGACTTCATCGTTTTTCATAATGCAGTCATTCAATAACACATCTTGGCCTTGATAAACGCCAACGTAAGAACGATTACTTCTAGCGTTAATGAGGCAAATAGAAGGAACGTCACCGTTTTTTTCCACTCTTAAGGAGCTAACAGCATATAAATTAGCGTTTAATGCCACTGCAATTGTTTTAGCGATTGTAATCGCAATTCTTACGCCTGTATATGAGCCTGGTCCTTTGGCGACCATGACATCGGTGATTTCTTCTTTTTTGATATTGTGTTTCTCTAAAAGCTTATTGAGTTCCACAATCATATATTCTGATTGTCTTTGCCAAGCTTCGTAGGAAATGCAGTCTAAAAGATTATTGTCTTTTGCAATGCCTACTGAAAGGTTTGTGTTTGAGGAATCAAGTAAGATAGTTACCATTATTTCAAACCCTCCATAAACTCTTTATCATCACTTTTAATGGTGATGTTTCTAACGTTATCTTGAGCGTGTCTAATATTCACTTCGATTGCATTTTCTGGAATTAAGTCTTTAATGAATTCTGGCCATTCAATAACGGTAATACCTGTTTCATAGCCGATGTATTCATCTAAACCAATATCAGTGTTCACATCTGCGAGACGATAAGCATCGATATGGATTAAAGGACGATCTCCATCAAAATAGACTTTCATAATGTTGAAGGTTGGAGATTGGACCACACTCTTGATATTTAATGCTCTAGCGATACCTCTTACTAAAGTTGTTTTACCCGCACCTAAATCACCGGTTAAACAGAATGTTGAACCAGGTTTTGCAAAGGCAACAAATTTCTGCCCAAGATTCATTGTCTCTTCGGCACTGTAAGTGATTAATTGATGTTCCATACTACTCTTTTCTTGTACTTTCTAGATACTGATTAAAGTAACGGTTAATTAAATCGTCATTAAATGGGAATTCACGATTCCTCATTCTTTCAACGATGATTTTTGTTTGGTTCTTAAGAACGGCGTCAAGTTCATCACTATATTGATAGGTGTTTTTGTGATGGAGATATTCTTTCTCATCTAACACTCTGATTTCGTTATCGTGAAATAACTTGGCGTCTAAATCGTAATCAATATATTTGATTGCGTCTTTATCGATAATGCTTGGAGAAGCGATGTTGCAGTAATAGCAAACACCATCTTTCTTAAGCATGCAGATAACATTCCACCATTCTTTCTTTGAAAAGATGGTAACAGCAGGTTCTTTAGTAAACCAGCAGCGGCCATTAGCTTCAATGACTTTTGCTTTCTTCGTGGCAATGACTAAATAGTCCTCGGTATTTTCCAAGACTAAACCACGATCCCAAACGCGATGTAAGGCACCGTTATGCTTATAGCAACGGATACTATACCAACGTCCTACGGAAGACATTTTATTCTCCTGCTAATAATTTGATAGCGGCATCAACATCCTTAAAGGATTGTTCGAAACCTTCATAATCAAATGGTTTATCAAATGGCACCGCCATAATGGCGTCATCATAGCTTAGATAAGCCGCACTATGGCCACCCCAAATAACAACGTTAACGTTGAATAAATGACCTTCAATTTTAATCTTACGAAGTTCACTTAAGAATTGGCCTTTAAGTGTTTTACGGATATCCGCACCTTCTGGACCATAAACGACTAAACCATCTTTTTCTTCTAAGACTTTTAAGTCATCAACATCATTTGGTAAGTCATATGGTTGTTTTTCATTTTGCATAACGACCACAAAACGACCATCAAATTCTAAGTCATTTGGAAGAGTGATGTATTTACCAACGAATAAAGGTGGAACTTGTTGTTTTCTGGTGGATGGTCTTAATAAAGCCACTTCACCATAGGTAAAATGATGACCTTTATATTCGCCTCTGATGATGCTTCTTGAATTGATGCCTGTGGCTTCTTTATAAACACCATCACTAGCGAAATCCGCTAAAGCGAACTTTTCAGATTCATCAAAGGTGATATTTTCGTATGGTTCTTTACCAAACATTCTGTCTCTTAATTTATTAGCGACAAGTGAGACATAGTCTCTTGTTTTGTTTGGGAATCTCTTTCTTGTAAGAACGTAATAAAGAATCATACCTACGAGTAAAGCACCCGCACAGCCGTAGCCAATGTACTTAAGAACATTGTTATTATTCATGATTAAGAACATGATGCCGACAATCGCGGCTAAAACAACAACCATAATGATGTTGCTGATTGTTCTATTCTTTTTATAGGATTCGTGAAGTTCTTTTCTAGCTTCTTCGATAGCCACTTGATATGGCTTATCATCTTTTGGACCATCATCTTCGAATTTTGGTTCTTCGAAATTTGGTTCTTCTTGTTGTTCATCAATTGTCTTGATATCTTCGTTTTCCATGGTGTACCTCCAAAACTGATATAACTATAACACAACAACATTAAAAATGTTACTTGTTTATATACATGTTGCACGAAAAATCAATTGCAACTATTAAACAAAAGTTTATGATTATTGGTGGGAGCTGAACGAAATTCGGCTGAGAGGGTCCTTCTTGGGACCGACCGTACCTGATCTAGGTAATTCTAGCGGAGGGAACTTTTTTATTAGATGTTTCCCCCTCTTTGCTAGACAATGAGGGTTTTTATTTAGGAGGAGAGTGTTTATGAAAAACACCACAAATGCGGTACGTACCATCTCCGAAGTTGGTATTTTTGCCGCTTTAGGTTTCGTCTTTGACGAACTACAAGGCATCATCTTCAAAGGTGTCTTTCCAAACGGTGGTTCTATTGGCTTTGCCATGATTGCAGTTTTAATCATTGCTTATCGTCGTGGTTTTCTTCCAGCCTTAGTCACCGGCTTAATCATGGGTTTACTTGATATTGCCACAAGTGCATTTATTCTTCACCCAGCACAATTGTTCTTGGATTATATCTTGCCTTATGCCTTTGTCGCTCTTGCTGGTTTATTAAAACCACTTTACGACAGATCAAAAAATTATAATGAAAAAATACTATGGCTTATTAGCGGTACAGTGATTGGTGGCTTTGCCAAATTCTTATCTCACTATTTTGCAGGAGTTATTTTCTGGTATCATTCAGCCGAATTTGCTTGGGGCTTAAATAATATGCACCCATGGTTATATTCATTTGTTTATAACATTGCATATATGGCTCCATGTATCGTTTTGACCGCTGCATTATTGTTAGTTGTTCAATCTCTTGCTCCAAAAGTGCTTACAACTAGAAGTACATTTATTGATAGCGAAAAAGAAACAAATACCACTGGACCAATGGTTGTTTCATTCTTAACTGCTTCTACTGGTTTATTCTTCTTTATCTTCTTTTTGGTGAAATACGTTTCAAGTTTCTACGCTGAGGCTGGCGTAAATGACTATGGTGAAGAATGGTTCGATTATAGTTTTGATCCAGACAGCATGTACCTCACAGTCATGGGTATTTTCCTTGTTGTTTTAGGTGTTGTTTCATTAATAAAAGTGCTCAAGAATGACTTCTCATATGTCACCTATACTGGCGCTTTATCTGCGATTACAACATCAGCATGGGTCTTTGGACTTTATAGGTTAATCAAAATCACATCAAAAGGAAAAGATCCAACACTTTATTGGATCTGGTTTGCTATTGGTGGCGCGGTTATGTGCGCGGCCATTGCCTTACTTGTTTTATCAATCGTTTTCAAAAAGAAAAGAAACGAATCAATTATTTAGCCAATTTATTTCATCGAGGCCGTGCTCCCTAAGATACCTATTGGCCTCTTTGAAATGATTATTTCCAAACCATCCTCCGTGGTTTGCCGCCAAGGGGGATGGGTGGATGCACTCTAAAATTAAATGTGAAGGGTTATGCAAATAGCCCTTTAATTTTCTCGCAGGACCACCCCACAATAAGAAAACTATTGGGGTGGTTTGTTTATCTAAGACTTCTAATACACTCGCTAAAAACATCTTATATTCTTCGGTATTGTGGCTCATAGCTTGATGCGCTCTAACGGATAATATAGAGTTTAAGAGTAATACACCTTGCTTTGCTAAATAGGTTAAGTCACCAGAATTAAAATTCATCTTAGCGTCATACTCTTGAGCAATCTCTTTATAGATGTTAACAAGGGACGGAGGAACCTTTACACCATTAGGCACAGAGAAAGATAAACCCATTGCTTGATTTGGTTCATGATATGGATCTTGACCAACGATGACCGCTTTGACTTTATCTAATGGGGTTAGTCTAAAAGCATTAAATAATAGTTCCCTTGGTGGGTAACATGTATAATCGCGATATTCCTTGTTAAGGAAGTCGTTTAACTTTAAACAAAACTCTTCATTTTGGAGCTTTTTAAAAAACTCATTCCATGTCTTTGGTGTTTTTTCCATGCACCAATTTTAACATTTGTGTGTCATTTTTGAAGATAAAACACTATAATGTAGACACGTTTGGCATTTTGCCAAACAGAACTTGCTATATGAAGATTATCTATTTCACAACAGCGTGTAAAAAAGAAGACTATGTGTCCTTCTCCAAAATGTGGGACTCTTCTTTAAATGCGTCTATTCAAAATCTTCATAATCGTTTCATTCGCGCTTTAGCGATGACCCACGAAGTGGAAGTCATTTCTATGCGTCCATTTTCTAGAAAATACTGCAAGTTAAAGAAATTAGAACCAGAAACTAAACAAGAAGGTAAAATCACCTGGCACTATTTGGGCATTAGAAGACACAAGGTTTCTAGATATCTATCTGTCACAAGACAAAGCAATAAGATTTTATCCAAGATGAATCTTAAAGATTGTATCGTCATTACTGATACGCTTAATCCAAATGTCTTAAAGAACTCCACTAAATTTGCTAAAAAGTATAATCTTCCAATCATTGGTGTCTGTAATAATACACCAAGTGGTATCCATGATACTGGTAAGTCATATACCAAACTCTTACTCGATAAAGCGGGTAACTTATCCGGTTATATTGCTTTAACATCTAGTTTAAATACTCTGTATAACAAATATGACCGTCCTAATTTAGTATTTGAAGGTATCTTAGATGACACCGTTAGCAAAGCTAAAGAGAATAAATACGACGATTATATCTTCTATAATGGCTCTTTAGATCCAAGAGATGGCGTGGATGAATTAATGCTCGCATTTAAGCGATTAGATAATCCAAATCTCAAGTTACTAATTTCTGGTTATTATTCAGATGAAGAGGTTCAAAAAACCGCTGAATCAATTAAGAATATTATTATTCTAGGCAACATTCCAAGCGATGAAGTTATCGCTTTAGCGAACAACTCTAGATTAAACGTTAATCCACTACCATTTAGTGAAGATAGCGATCGTTATTTTGTTCCTGCTAACTTAGTGGATTACTTCAATTCCAATTCAGTTGTTCTTTCAGTGAGAAACCGTCGCTTTAAGAAATACTTTGAAAACGACGCTATTTGGGTCGAATCAGAAGAAACAATTGAAGGACTTACAAATAATCTTTTAGAAGGCATCAAGGCTGGTCTTTCTTTAAATAAAGAAAATAGAGCGGACATGATTAAAAAAGCCAATGCGGACGCTAATAAGCTTTATTCCATGTCAGTTATTAATAAACGCACTATTCTCTTCCTCAAGCAATTTTTGAAACAAAAAGAGTAATCTGAAACACCTTTAGTGTGTTAAGTTTGCCTTTTAGTCAGATATTTAATAAAATCATAACGGTTTATGGAAAACGATATTACCAATCAACAAGAACTTTTAGCGAAGAATCTCGCTTACTATCGTAAGGCCAGCGGTCTCACCCAATTAGAGCTCGCGGATAAATTTAATTATTCCGATAAGTCAGTTTCTAAATGGGAAAGAGGTGAAGGCTTTCCAGATATTTTTGTTTTAAAATCTCTCGCGGATTTCTATGGCATCACTGTTGATGACTTCTATCAAAGTGAACATAAGGCTGTTAAGGTTAGCCAAAATAAAAAGAGAAAACAAACATATCTCAAGTTATTATCAATCGGTATCAACTGGTTAGTAACTGTCTTAACATTCTTCTTACTTAATACTTTGTTAAGTAGATTTGCCCCAGATGCCCCATTTGAACCTTGGTTAACATTTATCTATGGCACATTAACAACGGGTATCATTCTTCTCGTTTGGGAATTCATCTACCACAATAGATTCTTAAGAATGATCGCGACATCCATCATTATCTGGACCGCAGCGTTATCAATCTTCTTAACATTCTTCGTAGTAATGAACCTACCACTTCCATTATTATTCGTTGTGGCTATCCCATTAGAAGTATTAGAAATTATTTGGTATCTATTTAGAAGAAATAGAAAGAGGTGACCTTCTCCCCCACTTATAGAAGATGGGGGTTTCCCACTCAAGAACTCTAATGAATTCAGTATCAATGGGCTATCCCCGAGAGTCCCTCGGTTAAGGATATTTTATTATAAGATATCCAAACTTAATTAGACTAAGATTAATTAGAAGGATTAAGGATCATTCTTATTCCTTCTTTTTTGATATTAATCGCTGCATTTAAATCACGGTTATGTTTGGTGCCGCATTCAGGGCAAATCCAACTTCTTTGATTAAGCATTAAATCGCTTTTTCGATAGTTACAGCACGAACATAATTGGCTAGAAGGGAAGAATTTGTCTACCTTAACCAGTTTCTTGTTGAGCCATTCTAATTTGTATTTTAGATAAGAAAGGAAAGTCCCATATCCTAAATCAAATATAGAAATACCTAGTTTTAAATCAGCTTTTCTTTTGCCCATCTCTTTTAGGTCTAGATTCTCTACAAAAACATAATCATAAGTGTTGGCCAACTTCCTAGAGGCTTTATGAAGGAAGTCTTTTCTTTGATTAGCAATATGTTCATGAAGATTTTTGATTCTCATTAATTGCTTTTGATAATGAGATGAATCTTTCTTCATGTGAGAAAGTTTTCTTTGTTCTTTGGCTAATTTAGTTAAAGAATCCTGATAGTATGTTGGCATATCCAAATGATTGCCGTTACTATCAACGAAGAGATGAGATAAAGAAAAATCTAATCCAATAGAATTATTAGTATCTAGAGATTCCTTGATATATTCAGCATAGTCAAAGTATTCTTCTTCTCCTATTAAAGAGACATAATAGTATTTACCTTTTCTAGAAACACTGACCATGGTGAATTTAAATGATTCTGGCAAATGACGATGTGCTTTAACTTTTACTCTACCTAGTTTTGGGATTTGAATATCATCCTCAATGAAACGGACAGAGTTATTTATTTTTGTGGTCATATAACCATAATCATTCTTTTTCTTTTTAAATTTAGGGAATTCAGCATTATGTCTGAAGAAATTAATATATGCGTCGTATAAGTGAATAACTGTCTGTTGTAATGCAATCGAATCGACTTCTTTTAAGTATGGGAACGTTTCTTTATATTCTGGTAGTAGCTTAATAAGATTATTTTTCTTAATCGAATAATTTTTATCAGCCTCATATGATTCGATACACATAGAAAGGAAGTCGTTATAAACTTGACGGCAGCATCCTAAAGTCTTCTCAATTAATTCTTTTTGAGAAGGATTAGGATAGATTCTAAAGCGATAAGTTCTTTTAACTGTTTTAGTCATAATGCGTCTTTGAAATATAAGAAAAGGGAAATAAATGCTAAATGCATCATCTTCCCTTTATCCATATTTCCTACTATTATTATATCAACTTGTTGATATAAAAACAAGACTCTATCAATACTTTTTAACCAGAAATTAATCAACGCACATATAACTACGCTCAAATCATTCCCTGCTTATAGAAGATAGTGGTCTTCTTTGAGAATTCGATAAAAAGAAAAACTGGCTTGATGAACCAGTTTTTTCTTAGTCTTCTGTTCCCCCATCATTGATGAAGAGGATGCCTAAGGTTTGTGGACCACAGTGACTTGTAATTGTTGCACCTGCGGTTGTTTCATAGATTGTTTTGAATCCTCTTTCCTTAAGAGCGTCAATCGCTACCGCGACCATTTCAGGTGTCGCTTGTGTATGAGTAACGAAGGCGACTGATAAGTCAGGATTAGCAAATTGCTCTAAGGTGTCTTTACAATAGCCGGAGATAACTTGAGTTTTACGGCCAATGTACTTTTTGGCAGGAGCCATTTTACCATCACTAACGATGATTTGTGGTTTGATTCTTAAGATTGTCGCACCAAAGCGTAATAAGCCAGAACATCTACCACCTTTATGTAAGTATTCAAGGGTTTGAATAACGAAACTTGCTTGAACATAAGGGATACGGGCTTTAACTTTATTAACGATTTCTTGTGGTTTTAAGCCTTTATCTCTTAACTTAGCAGCATAGATTGCTAATAAGGCAATACCAGTTGATAAACTTCTTGAGTCGATGATATAGACGTTATCATATTTACCAGAAATAGATTCAGCGTGAGAGAATGAAGATGAGATTTCAGAACTTAATGAAAGGTGAATGATTGCGTCATAACCTTTAGCCTTTAATCCATCAAAATATTCACGATATTGGAAATCATTAATAGCACTTGTACGTGGTAAGATCTTTTCTTTGGCAACGAAGTCAAAGATATCTTGAGAAGTGATATCGCCATCTAAGTAGGCTGTTTCGCCTAATAAGACGGTGAATGGAATCATCTCGAGACTATATTGTTTTAGTAGTTCTTTTGAGAGGTCTACAGTGGACTCTACAGAGATTGCAATTTTCATAACGCCTATATTGTATCAAAAAAATAATTATTGTCTACATTACGCACAAAATGATACACGTGTCACATAACATGAAATGTTAAATTATTTGATAAAATCTTTATTTTTTAACAAAAACAGCGCTTTTAACTGCGCTGTTTTATTATCACTTTTGGCTTTTTGTTTAGTTACCTAAGATAGCGGAATCGCTCAACATATCGTTACCACTATGGGTTACGAACATATTAAGAAGAGTTTCGATTGTGAGTTTCTTTTTCTCTTCTCCAGAGATATCTGCCACCACTTTACCCTTACTCATCATGATGAGACGGTTACCATATTTGATAGCGTCTTTCATGTTATGAGTAATCATAATTGTGGTTAAGTTATTCTCTTTAACGATTCTTTCTGTAGTTTCTAAAACCTTTTCTGCGGTCTTTGGATCTAAGGCGGCAGTATGTTCATCTAAAAGCAAGATTGGTTTAGTTAAGTCAAATTTACGGACTTTAGTGTCCATAACTTCTCTAGCTTCTTGAAGCTTGGCTTTCTTTTCTTCTTTAGAAAGGGAGGAACTATTAATTTCTTTCTTTTTAGAATCGAATTCTTTTTTAGCTTCTTCGAATGCAGTATTAACGTCGATTTTAGCTTGTTTCTTATCGCCGTCGATAAAACGGACATAATCTCTTCTAATGGTGCGATAGGACGGACGATTTCTTATTGTCGCCATTAAGAGAGTTAAAGCTTGTCTTTGACCACCAGAGAGTAAGCCAACTTTTTGATATAACTTATCTTCTAGACCTAAACCTAGGGTTTTAAGTTGATTAACAAAGACTTCGACGTCTTTTTTACGGTATGACCAGCGGAACAAGGAACGTGTTCTACCTTTGCCATACGCTAAAGCGAGGTTTTCAATAACGGTCATATCAGAGGCTGTACCCACCATTGGATCTTGGAAGACTCGACCAAAGTATGAGGCTCTAACATGTTCAGCCATACTGGTAACATCATTATTATTTAAAAGGACCTTACCATTATCTGGTTCAATACTGCCAGAGATGATGTTCATTAATGTACTTTTACCAGCACCATTACCGCCAATAACTGTGATAAATTCGCCTTCGTTAAGAATTAAGTTAACGTGATCAAGAGCGATAGTTTCGCTAGAAGAACCGTTATTAAATGATTTAACAATATTTCTTAGTTCAAACATAACTATCCCTCCTTCACAGCTCTTTCTTTTTTCTTAAAGTGCTTAGCCAGGTATTTCTTATAGACATAAGGAACACCAAGGAATAAAGCGACAATCAGGGAGGCTAAGAGTTTTAACCAGTTAGGATCTTTTAAGAATGTAACGGCCATTTGATAGATGATGTAATAGATGATTGCACCAACCACAACGCCTACCATTCTCACTAAGAAGTTTTGGGTAATCTTAGATGTAATTGTTAAGCCAATAACAACGGAGCATAAGCCAATAACAATTGCACCCATACCCATCTTAATATCCGCACTACCTGAGAATTGCGTCAGCATTGCGCCACTTAAAGCGACTAAGCCGTTAGAGATCATAAGACCTAAGACGGTATTGAATTTGGTGTTAATGCCAATGGCTCTAGACATACGTTGGTTATTACCAGTTGCTCTAATAGAAGCACCTAGTTCAGTACCAAAGAACCAATATAAGACAAGTACAATAGCCACGACGACTATGGCGATCTTCCACAGTGAATGAATGTTGTTTTGTTCAATAAACACTAATGCGTTCCAAGGAAGAGGCTTATTTGGGCCGCTTAAAATTAATAAGTTAACTGACCATAAGGCACCTTGAGTAATGATACCTGCTAAGATAGGTGGCACCCCTAATAATGTATGGAGTAAACCTGTTACTAAGCCACATAATAGACCAGCAATAAAGCCAGCTATTAAGGCAAGTATAAAATGACCACCTGCACAAATAACAATGCAACAGACAGCACCACCTGTTGCAAACGATCCATCGACTGTTAGGTCAGCAACGTCGAGGACCTTATATGAGATGAATACGCCTAAAGCCATTATGCTCCAGATTAATCCGAGCGTAATGGCGTTTGGCATTGATGTTAATAATGAACCAATCATATTCTATTCAATAGCAATATAACCACTTGGGACTGTGATACCTAACTCTTCACAAATTGTGCTGTTGAATTTCTTCACAGGGTTTTCGTCGTAAGCGATTGGCATTTTGGAAATGTCTTTACCATCTTTTAAGATTTCGACGGCCATTTCACCTGTTTTAACACCAAGGTTGAAGTAGTCAATTGATAATGTCGCAATGCCACATCCTTTGCAGATGCCTTCTTCACCACAAATAACTGGTAATTTAGCTGGACGGCAAATCTTATCAATCATTGTTGCGTTATCCGCACAGACGTTATCAGTTGGAACATATAACGCATCTAAACCGTTAATGTTAGCGTTAAGAACCATACTTAAGTCATTGGAATCAGCAAATGGGATACGTTGTGTTTGTAAGCCATCATCCTTTAAAGCTTTTTCCACAACATCAACTTGGTATAAGGAATTGGCTTCCGCTGAGCAGTATAATAAGCCAACTTTTTGTGCTGTAGGAACAAACTCTTTTACCATTGCAGCTTGTTCATCTAATGGCGCTAAGTCACTGGTGCCAGAGATATTTGCACCAACTGTGCCATTAAAATCTTTAATACCTAAGGCCACACCGTACTCTGTGACTGATGTACCTAAGATAGGAATGTTCTTTGTTGCGTGGGCAACTGTTTGTAATGCTGGTGTAGCATTAGCCATAATTAAGTCAACTTTTTGACTAACGAACTTGTTAGCGATAACTAAGCAAGTTGATGTGTCACCAGATGCTACTTGTTTGTCGATATCGACTTTGTCTTTACCTAAGCCTTCTTCGACCGCTTTGATAAAGCCATTTGTGGCGGCGTCAAGAGCTGGGTGAGCCACTAATTGGCAGATACCAATTTTAAATTGGTCTTTGTTTTCGTTACAACCTGTCATCATGAATGGTGTAACTAATAATGGTAAGAGCGTTAATAATTTTCCTTTTTTCATTTTAATTGTCCTCCTTAATGAAATAAAAAATTGGTGTCCTGTTTGGCACCAATTAATAATTCATTTCTTTTTATTACCAGTGCCATTGATTAAGTCCTTGTAATCAATAACACCTTAATAGCTAAAAGGCCAAGATTATTGATTACCTCTTGGATAATAGTAGCTATAAAAGTAATAAAATGCTCTTTTCATAATTTTACTTGGCTATAAGTTTAGCACT
>JBGUMU010000020.1:0-2334 GCA_045116995.1 Bacilli bacterium | reverse complement strand
ACAAGACATCTATTGCTCGTCAAAGTGGATATTGGGGGCACCACACGGGGATAGTTGGCATATTCACACGTTATGCGGATTTTACTCTCACTGCTGCATACCCTGATGTTGCTTCTATGCAAAATAAAAACTCACTATCTCGTTATTGAGATAGTGAGTTATAAAGTATATATGATTTTTTAAATTTTTAGAAGATATCGGCTACATCACCGAATGGATCAGCAGGTGCTGATGATTTCTTAAAGTCTCCATTACCGTTACCGCCGCCATTACCACGGTCACCAAAGTTTCTATTACCACCTTTGTTACCGAAACTACCCTGTTGCTGTCTAATACCGAATGTAGATAACATTTCAGCGATATGCATCTTGCTTTTAAGAACGTAGCTAAATTCCTGTAAGCCAATAGAGCTGCGTTCTTCATCAGTCATAGGATCGGAACCATTTGAGTACATACCAGAAGATTTGATATTGAACTTAACTGGTGACATCTTAGGTGACTGTACTTCTAAGTAGTAGCAGCCTTTTTCATCTTTAGCGAATACGATAGTTAATTCTTTAACAGTCTGCTTAGCCTGTGGATCATAACGCATCTGAACGAATGGAATCTTGATACCTGGAGTTGCCATCATAAGTTCTTTAGCGATAGCTGTCCATCTTAAAGAATAAGAAGTCGGTACTGGCATCTTAACATCAGGTTTAGAAGAACCCTTCTTGAAGACTACTAAAGATACTCTGCCGTTGAATGGAGACAAGCTAATAGAGTCACCATTTTCATTTCTAAGCGACCAAATATTTTGGAGATTAAATCTCAAATCATCCATGTTAACATCCTTTATATTTCTGGTTTAATAAATAAATCCTGTATTGGGAGATGCATATCTACAAGAGACTGTAGTACTGCTCTATCTGGTAACAGTGCCCAATGTTCTCGAGTCGCTCGTTCTATAAGCGACTTTTTAGTTTTGTTGTCAAGCAATGACTTCAGATACCACTTGTCACCTAGTAACAAATGAGTATACTTATTGAATGGTATATTACTATCGCCGAATACCTTACTACCGAAATCTTTGTGAGTTTTAAATTTTCCAGTGTAAGATTCTAGTATAGTAAAGTCATTAAATACCTTGTATAAATGAAAATCTAATGGTACATGACTAATCATTAGAGTCTTCTTGAATTGCACACCACTTATACCTCTAATGAGATCCTTGACAAAATCTCTGTGAGGCCAAGTATTCTTTTTAAGTCCTGACAATGAGAATGTGACTGTCACATCATCATAATTAGAGATGTAACCTTCTTTAGTTATGATTTCATATACTCTATCTCTAATTTTCCATCGGATTTCAGTACCTTTAGGGAGTTTATCCTTGATGTAAGTAGTAGGTATATTCTCATACTTGTTCATGTAGAAACACACAGTAGCTTCTACTTTCATTCTAGGAGTTGACATGGACTTAACATAAGCTGCTAAGTACTGTGCTAGTACTGTACAATCAATTATGACATTTCTAGCTATCTTATCAACATCCTGTTCGTTGTTCTTTCTATCTCGTATCAGTGTTTCAACATTGACCAGATATAACGTCCAGTAATTCTTCTTCTGAGAATAAGCTAAGTCAGCTATGGCGTTTAATATAGCTGCAACACCATAGCTTACTTCCATCCCGTTGAATTCTTGTGGTTTGCCTGGTCCGAACTTAGGTAAATCAGTCACGGCAAGAGATCTCCTTAGATTCTTGTAATATAGAATCAATCTTATTTAGGATAGATTCATAAGTGTACATCTTAGTGGCTTTAACCATCGAATCGTTATCGTCACAAGGATGTTCGCTATAAACATCCTCTAATTCTTTTTTAACAAAAATACGTAGTTTCTCTAATTCGGACATAACCTACCTACCCGGTTATTAATACGTGGACTGATTCCACAACTTCTTCCTTAGTCATAGGACCTAATAGATCTTTCTCTAACAGATATTGATATACCAAATCTCCTAGATTGTGAACATTAGGTTTGACATCTTCAAATACATCTAAAGACACATCTGCTATCTTGATAGATACTTTATCTTTGTCAGCATTAGACTTACTAGTATAAATTATACTAGGAAATTCTTGAGCGCAGATCTTATGCAGTAGTGTCCTTATTTCTGGGAGTGGATTAACCACTCTTACGTGTCCTGATTTATTCGGAAAATTCTCAGATACGAATTTAATGAAGTAGTCAACTGCCTTATCTGGAGTATCCTCTTGCACCGTCACTGTAGTGAATAATGTGGCATCTTCATTCCTAATAAACTTGGCGTTCCAGATGCCATTTTCCTTAGAG
>JBGUMU010000019.1:0-2290 GCA_045116995.1 Bacilli bacterium | reverse complement strand
TATTATGGCTATGTTGTTTGGGGTGGCATCATTAAACAATCAATCGTTAACGGATTAGAAAATAATTAATCTTTATGAATTATCAATTAGACATCAGCAAAGAATATCAAAATGCGAGAAAAAAGGTGACCCTCCTCTCTTTAGCTTTCTCACTAATTTTCTCCCTTATTCTCATTGCTGATGTCCTATTGGTAATATTCGCTAACGAGGATTATAAACTTAATCTTATTATCGCTATTATCATCTCCATTTTATTTGCGTGGGGAGCGATATTCTTCTTCCCTAACTTCTATAATGACACTTTCCAAAAATACTCATTTTATAAGGGCTATGAAAGTGGACTCAAAGAAACCGCGGAAGTGGAATTTGATAAAGAGATTAATGAACCTATAAATAGAGATAAAAACGGCCTATATCTCTATCCAGTACATGTTACTTATTTAGATGGTCTATCAAAAACTAATAAAGTGATCTACACACTAGAAAAAGACCTTAACTTCAAGAAAGGTGATAAGTTAACTGTTACCACCTATCAAAGAGTCATTATTAAAGCGGAGTCTCATCTATGAACGAACTTAGAAAAGACCGCTTAGCAAATCACTTCAGATATGTTTGGCCAGCATATATCATCAGCGCTTTACTCATCGCTGGTGGGCTCTCCTTTATATTTCAAGCGGTCCACAAATTACCAGAGTATAAAACATTAACAATCTTTGTCTCAGGTAAGGTCACTGATGGTAAAGCTTTAAAAGAAGATTTACTAAATACTTACAAAGATAAAGAACTTAAAAGTGTCAGTACGATATCCGCTGACCCAAATGAAGGACACTATAACACTAAACTAACGATACCGGGTTATAGTTCCGCGGATGTACTTATCATCCCAGTATCTAAATTAAGTAATCTAGATGCTTCATACTTCGCTATCGATTTAAAGGATGAATTAATTACTAGTTTCTACAGTGGCTATTCATTCTATAAACAAGATGAAGTTAATTACGGTATCAAAATCAATAAAGAAATAGTTAAGCCCTATATGAGCTTACCTAATGAAGATTGCTACATGTTCCTTAACGGTAATAGCTATAACATTGGTGAATACGCTAATAAGCCCGTTAAAGAACATGATCTAGCCTTACACCTAGTAAAACAGTGGGGAATGTAAATGAAAAAAGAAGAAAGACACATTACAGATGAAGATGTAAAGCAAAGCCTCCCTAGAAATAGGAAGGAAGTCTTTTTCGATTTACTTAAGAATCGTAAGATGAATCTTTTTGCTTTCTCTTGTTATACCTTTATCTTCTTTATCCCATTAGCGGTCGATCTTTTCTTATTTAACTTTTTTGAATCCGCAGCGATTGCGGCTGATAAGTCAGATCAATTATTCTCCTTAGTCTTCTATTCAATGTTAATCATGCTTCCATGTATGCTTATTGGTTTTATCGGTTTAGCGGGTGCTTTCTACACGGCAAAGAAGATGGTCTGGCAGGAAGGCATCTCTTTAGCGAGTGACTTCTTCCAAGGCATTAAAGAAAACTGGAAACACGCTTTAATTAATGGTGCAATATTTGGCTTAGCCTTATTTGGTTTAGTGGTGGGTGGTACCTATTTAATGATTTACGCTCCTGTACATGCAGTAGTGAAAGGTATTGGTCTAGGAGCGCTTATTCTATTCTTCTTATTATTCGGCATGGTCGTTACGCTTAATTTCACACAGTGTGTCTATTATGAAAATAGCTATGCAGTGACATTAAGAAATTCTTTCTCCTTCTTAGGACTACTTAACTGGAGAATATTACTTATCTACTTATTATCTACAGGAACAGTCGTGGTCTTAGGTTTATTTAATCTTATTACCTTAACTATCGGTTTATTATTATTCGCTATCTTCAACAGTGTGGTCATTATCTTATACACACTGATATCCCATTATGGGTTTGATAAATATATTAACAAAGAACATTACCCTCACATGGTCGGTAAGGGTTTATATAAAGAAAGTCAAGATGACAAGGAGGCCTAATTTATGGCAGATGTAACACTTAGACACGTTTATAAGGTTTATGATGGAGGAGTTCGCGCGGTCAATGACTTTGACTTAGAAATCAAAGACAAAGAATTCGTCGTTTTCGTTGGTCCTTCAGGATGTGGTAAATCCACAACTTTAAGAATGATCGCTGGTTTAGAAGAAATTACCGCTGGTCAATTATATATTGATGGACAATTAATGAACGAAGTCGAACCAAAGAATAGAGATATCGCGATGGTTTTCCAAAGCTATGCCTTATAT
>JBGUMU010000018.1:0-42003 GCA_045116995.1 Bacilli bacterium | reverse complement strand
TTTGGACTATGTCTCCTGCTCTCCATTCCGTGTGCCAGTCGCTAGATTAGCCGCTGCTCAAGCCAATATCAAAAACCCAAGAAAGTAATTAAACTTGGATAAACAAAAATCGCTCTCGATTGAGGGCGATTTTTTTATTACATTTTGTATTTCGCAGATAATGTCTTTTCGACTTCAGCGTCGCTTAGATCCTCTAATAGTTCTCTCTGATATTTGATGTCTTTCTCTTTGAGACATGTCTCTAAGATGAATAGAAATATACCAATATCTATGCGGTTATAGAACATGACTTTATCCACTGGCATAATGCCGCGCTTACCAGGTTTCTTAAAACGATATACCTCTAACGTATTATCTTTATTCTCTACAAACCATGGCTGTGTATTGCATGCGGAAGGTGTGAATCTCACGATATTTGCGATATCCATCTCTTCGCCCACCCATATTTCCTCAAGTGGTTTTCTTTTGGATTTAAACATATCTTTTCTAAAGCTACCTTCAGGCATTCTTTTAAAGGCAATCATAATGACATATTCTAGGCCTTCTATTTCCTTTTCTTTGGTTTTACCAATACCAAACCAAAGTGCGCCCATGTTAAGGGAAGCAAGATATAAATCAATTTGTTCACCAATATAGCCGATATTTCGTAAATATCCTTCTTTAGGTTCACTGTAGAAGAGAATGCAGTAGTCAGCGCCTCGATGACAGGTTGTTTCTTTTTCTTTGACGATTCTGATTTCAGTTTTGATATCAGGATAAAGTGGTTCAACGGTTTTAATAAACTCGTTAATTTGTTTTAAATCTTCTTCTGTAGTGGGCTCACCACCGATGAAGAAGTGGAATGATTTGCGTTTAAAGATTTCTTTGTAATAGTTTTTCATGTTATACATAGTATTCTCTAATTTTTTAAATGAAAAGACCCGTTTTAATTCACGGGTCCTTTTATTGTTTATTGTTTGTTTTCCGCTTCTTTTTGGGCTTTCTTTTCCACTTTCGCGAGCTTCTTATATTTACGTCCTTCTTTATTGAAGTGATGTAAGCCTTTCCAGAAGTGACCATTGAAGATCATGATTAAGCCATCTAACTGACTCATACGGAGACCACCACCAGAGAATCTAGACATACCTCTCATTGGTTGATGGACAACACCCATGACAAGAGTATTGGCTAAAACACGGTTTCCCATCTTTCTAAGCACTCTTGTGAACCAAGGAATAGCTTTACCCACTAAACGGCCAATCCAGCGCTTAGAATAGCGTAATTCACTAAATGTGGTGTTATAGTCGATAACCATTCTATTTTTCTTGTAGAAAGGAAGATCTCCATTAGGAATTTCATGGCCTAATAAAGTCGCAAATTCTTCATCTGGGATATTTCTTAATTCACCACTAGCATAGTGTGGTAAATCTTCTTCTTTATTATATGGAAGTGTATTTGTGGTACCGATTTGATTAATAGAGCCCTCTAAACGAATATCTTCAATAGAAGCGGCGATATATAAGTCATAGACACCTTTTTCCACTTCCCACTTGTTAGTGGCGGTATTGAAGTATCTAAATGTCTTATCATCAAATGGGATAAATACTTTCTTAGTTTCACCCGCTTTTAAGAAGACTTTAGCGAAGCCTTTTAATTCTTTAAGTGGTCTAATAAGGGCACTGCCTTTTAAACCAACATATAATTGAGCGATTTCTTTACCATCAACATCACCAACGTTTGTGATTTCAAAAGTCACGCCTTTGTTTTCAACGACAAGATTCTTATATTCAAATGTTGTATAGCTTAAGCCGAAACCGAATGGGAATCTGACTGGTTTTTGAGCGATATCAAAGTATCTATAACCAATACCATATGCTTCACGATATTCGATTGTTCTGGTATGGCTTGGGAAGTTATCACTACTAGCGACATCTTCTAACGCTAATGGAATAGTTTCTGATAATTTACCAGAAGGATTAACTTTACCAGAAAGGATATTTAAAGCGGCTTGCGCACCAGCTTGACCGTTAAGATAACAATGTAAAACAGCGGAGACGTCATCGATAAATGGCATTTCAACCGCACTACCACATGATAAGACAACAACGATTTCTTTATCTAAAGCCTTAACGTCTTTAACGAGTTCTAATTGGTTATTCTCTAAATGGAGATTTTGTCTATCTAAGCCTTCAGCTTCAGTCACTTCATCTAAACCAAGATACATGACAACAACATCTGCCTTCTTAGCGAGTTCGATGGCTTCGTCATGTAATTTCTTCTTTTTCTTACCATATCTATCAAAGCCTTTGGCTGTACCAACGATTTCAAAACCAGAATTTGGTAAGAGATCCACTGTGTTATCTAACTTTGTTGGATTAACAATTGAGGAACCAGCACCTTGATATCTTGGCAAGTATAAGAAGTCACCAATAAAGGCTACTTTCTTATCATTACGTAATGGTAAGACACCGTTGTTCTTTAGAAGAACTGCGCTTTCTTCTGCGAATCTTTGTGCGGCGTTATGGTGCTCTTCAACATCAAACTTTTCAGGTGCTTTATTCACACCATTTTCCATGGTGTCGAAAACTGTTTCTAATAATTTATCAACACAATCGTCTAAGACGGATTCTTCTAATTCGCCTTTTTCAATTGCAGCAATGACTTCTTCTGGTCTATCTGGAGTACCAGGCATTTCTAATTGATTGCCACATCTTAAAGATGCTACACCATCATTATTGCCGCCCCAGTCAGTGACCACTAAGCCATCATAGCCCCATTCTTTTCTAAGGATATCCACTAATAAGTGTTCATTTTCATTAGCAAACTTACCATTGATTAAGTTATAGGATGACATAATGCTCTTGGTCTTACCTTCTTTAACGGCAATTTCAAAAGCGGTCAAATAGATTTCTCTAAATGTTCTTTCATCAACGATACTATCAAGAGTCATTCTGTTTTCTTCTTGGTTATTACACGCAAAGTGTTTAATACAAGCAGAAATGCCGTTCGATTGAATACCTCTAACATAACCAGCGGCCATTTTGCCCGCTAAATATGGATCTTCAGAGAAGTATTCAAAGTTACGGCCACATAATGGGCTTCTTTTCATATTAAGGCCTGGGCCTAATAAGATATTTACTTTTTGAACAGCGGCTTCTTGGCCTAATCTTTGACCTAATTCTTCACCTAATTCAGGATCCCAAGAATTCGCCATTGTCGCAGCGGTTGGATATGAAGTCGCTGGAATAGAAGCGTTTAAACCTAAGTGGTCCGCCGCAGCGGCTTGTCTTCTAACACCATGAGGGCCATCACTAAGGAAGGCGCTTGGAATACCGACTCTATCGATATTGACTGTTTGCCAGAAATCCTTACCACTAATTAGACTGGCTTTTTCTTTTAATGTTAATTGGTCAATTAAAGCTTGATATTTTCTTGCCATAAAAAACTCCTTATTTGGGGTATTATCGTAATATTTTTTAAATGCAGTATTAGATTAACATAATTGTTAATGTTATAAAACTAACTTACATAAATTGTTGTTTTTATTTCATAACCTGTCCTCTCCCTAATGAAAGAGGCGCCGGAGCGCCCCCTTCTTGAGAAAGGATTTATGAAGCTTATGGATTAATATTCTTCTTCAGGTTCTTTTCTTTCTTTGACATTAACTTTGCCTAAGGCAATTAATGTAATGAATGCAGCATCCGCTAAAGCGAGAACACCAACGACGACCCAAGCAGCGATTAAGCCACCTTTCCATGGACTCATATCGTACCAAATGGAAGCACTTGGTGATAAGCCTTGGACACAGTTACTATTAGCCTTGTTGAATAAGATGTGCTTTGTCGCATCTTTGAGGTAATAGACTGCTGTTGGAGAGGATGTGTCGTATAAACCATCACTACCATTGTTTGTTAATGTTAAGTGGCCACCTCTTCTGAGCATGAAGTCAGAAGTCATATATGTATTCTTTTGACCACCAGCATCGGTAATAGCAGTACCTGTGAAACCGAATTCGTCACGTAAGATACCATGTAAGGAGACGGAAGCGCCACCCCATGTTGCACCGATTCTGTTGTAGCAGGTCATGATACCTGTTGCAGCGGACATTGTCTTTTCAGACATTGTTGTTGCTAAGGTTTCGCCTTCTTGAGCGTAGTATCTAACTGTCATCTTGGCTTCTTTCATGTAAAGTTCCCAACCTTTGAGGTAGACTTCACGGAAAGCTTGTTCATTAACCCAAGCGCAGTAACCATTCTTTTGACGATTTGTTTCTTGATCGTTTAAAGCGAAGTGTTTCATGAAGACGATTAAGCCTTTTTCAGAAGCGCCACCTGCTTCAGCAGCAGCCATCTTACCGGCTAAAACGCCATCTTCTGAATAGTATTCATAGTTTCTGCCACCAAAGGCACTTCTATGCATATTGAGACCATAACCATAGATACCTGTAATTAAGGAACCACCAGCTAAGTAGTTAGCGTGAGCTTCTTCACCGAAGGCATCACCTAATTCTCTAGCGAGTTTTTCGTTGAATGTGGCAGCAACCATTGGGTCACCACAGTACCACTTATTGATGTTCTTAATGGATAACGCAGCAGCGTAATAACCATATGGAGAGTCAGCGTCATATGATTCTGGGACACCGTTTTCTGGGTCGGCTTTTTCATTCCAACCACCATTGGTGACCATTTCCACCATTTTGTCTTTGGTGAATTGATTCATATAGTCATCCCACTTTGGATCGTCCCAATCAACACCTCTCATAGAAGCGAGGGTATAGCTTGTTGGATCTGTATCGACTGTTGGCATTTCGGTGATTGGGTTATTTTCTTCGGCCCAAACATCGTACTTAGCAACTTGCTTTAAAGCACGTGCATCAGTTAATTCCATGTCTTCATCTCTTGGAGCTTGTGGGAAGGAATCTTTGAAGTTTGTTCTTGTGAAGTTAATAGCATAGCCTTCACCATGATCGTGATCACCACCGAAGTTCTTGAAGTGATAATTTAATTCGTCATCTTCTTTATTGACAGCGGTACTTAAGTCAGTTGGACGTTTGCCATCTTTGCCATCTTTGAAGACGACTTTCTTAGCAAGTGTATCTGTCCATAAGACTTTAGCTTTGGCATTAGCGTCTGTCATCTCATCGATTTCCGCCCAAGAATGAGCATTATCAGAGAGATAGAAGTTGTAATCACCAGCGTCTAAGAGGTAAGCTTTTTCGACTTGGTAATCATAGCTTGTGAAGTAATCTCTATTAACTTTAATTGTTAATGTTTCAGAAGCACCAGCGGCTAACTTTTCAGTTTTACCGAAACCAGCTAAGACAACGTGTGCTTTTTCAACATGGTTGGTTTTGTTTTCAGCGGTGTAAGGAGCATTGACATAGATTTGTGCAACGCCTTTACCGTCTTTAGCGCCAGTATTTGTCACTTTGACTTGGAATGTGTATTCGTTTGTTTCCTTATCAAATGATGGAGTGCCAACAAATTCTTGTGAGAATGTTGTATAGCTTAAGCCATAACCGAATGGGAAGACGACTTCTCTAGCGTAGTCAAAGCCATTGTAGTTACCATCTTTTGCTTCTTTATAAGCTGTTTCGTAATATCTATAACCAACGTAGATACCTTCTTCATATTCAACAAAGAATGTTTCATCTTGATATGAATTGAGTTCATCAGAGTTGCTATAGACGAAGGAACCGAAGTTCACGTATGTTGGATCTTTTCTTAAATCACGGACGTATGTATCAACAAGGTGACCAGATGGGTTAACTGCACCCTTTAAGATGTTCGCTAATGCGATACCACCTTGCGAACCACAACAGCCTGCCCAAATAGCGCCTTGGACTTTGCTGAAGTCATATTTGTTGCCTGTGTATGGATCTGTGTATTCACCATTGTTCATATTTGGATCATTTTCTTGTAACCAACCAAGTTCCATCGCGTTAGCAGAGTTGATAACGACGATAACTTTGTTAAATTTCTTACAAGCGTAATCAATGAGCTTTAATTCTGCGTTAGTGATAACAAGACCACTTCTATTTTGTTCACCAACACCTTGATTTAAGGATTGGTCATTACCTTCACCAGAGTTTCTCTTTAATGTGATAACTGCGGTTGGGTATTGAGCGAATGTGGATTCGGCTGAGGCTAACGCGGTAGCTGGATCAGCGAAGTCACCACTTGTCGCGGCATATAATTCTTTTGTCTTAGCATTGAATGGGATATCAGCATCTTGTTCAATACCATTGGCGAGAGAGACAGCACCAGATGTGGTTGCTGGGTCTTCACCACCGGACATATTGTTGTGCCAGGAATAATAACCGAGAACAGTAACACCTTCATTAGCGGCTAAAGGAAGAGCATTATCTTTATTCTTTAATAAGGTCATACCTTCTTCAGCAGTTAATTGTGTCATTCTTTGAGCGTTCTTTAAGGCATCAGCTTGGTTATCGAATGTGAAGTTGATGTAATCACCACTCAAGGAACTGTTATCGTTGGTGTGTTGTTTACCACGACCGAGTAAGAGGTCGAGGTTATTAGCTTGCATATTTGCAGCGATTGTAACGCCACCTAAGACAGCGAGAACCGCTAAGCCACTAACGGCTAAATATGTAATTCTTCTATTTTTTGCTTTCATGTTCGTCTCCTCCTATTTGCTGATTTCGACGTTTTGTCTGCCGTTAACTTTTCTAGCATAGTACTTTTGGAATAAGAGTAAGCCGCAGTTAAGAGCTTTAACGATGCCAACGATTAAGCAGACCACGAATGTGACTACTGGGAAGTAATCTCTACCGAAGTATAATTCACCATTAATTGCTGGTAATAAGTATGCTTCGTAGTAATTGGTGTAAGAACCTGTGACGTGTTTAGCGTTTTCGATCCATAACTTATCAACGTTTAAGAGGATGAATGCACCGAAGATTAGAAACACTGCAACGATTCCTTCAACAATGGCTTTCTTTTTATTTGTGCCTCTTCTTAAGAAGTTTGTAGCAAGCATAATGCTAGCGACGATACAACCAAATAATGGTAAGAAGCATCCTAAGAATGTCCAAATGTTGAATGTGGCTTCTGTATAACCTTGAATGATCATGTTACCGAAACCGGAGAAGATAGCTTGATAGCCTGGATAAGAGAAGCCATCAGCGTACTTTGTGCCATCATCGGTATAGATGGTGAAGACGTCTGAGAAGTTGAATAACACTAAGACGGCGACTGCCACTAAACCTAAGGCGATAGATACGAGAGTTAAAACACGTACTGTTGGTTTTAAGACTTTTAAGACTTTATTTTCGTTTTCCATGTTTATTCTCCTTATTTAACTTGAGTTAACACAATTGTTTCTGTTGAGCTACCGAAGAAGCTGGAAATAGAAACTCTAATTGTGATTTCATATTTGCCTTCTGCGTTTGGTGTGAATTCTGCTGTTTTACCATCTAATTCGATAGTTAATTTATTAGCAGCGTCTTTACTCCAAGAACCGACGAATGAGGCTGTGGAACTACCAAGATATAATTTGGCTTTGCCATCTTCCACTAAGTTGAAGTTGACTTCTTTTAGACCACCGTCTGGACCAGATGTTGTGTAAGAGCCGACGAATTCATGAGTGTTTGCGCCTTCAAAGTCAGCGGTTACAAACTTTTTCCATTTGAATTCTGGATTGAGTGAGCAGTAGTAAGTGTTGCCACTGTAGACGATTCTATAACCTGGATGTTCAGCGTTAACGGATTTGTCAGCGACATAATCTTTATCACCATCATGAACTGTGATAACGCCATCTTTTTCTTCCCAAGTCATACCGAATGTTAAGCTTCTATTAGCACCATTTGGTGTATTGAGAACGACGGAACCGTCAGAGTTATGTAAGTACATATACGCTGTAGCGACACTGTTGTTATTACCAGTGGCCTTTGCGTAGAAGACGTACTTGGAGTCTCTTTCGTCCCACTTCTTATAATCTTTTGCTAAGGAATCTTTGAATGTTGGATCTTTAGCTTGGAATTGAATGATTTCAGATTCATCGCCGATCTTCACATTGTAGTAGAAGCTGTGACGACCTTCTGTCTTATCGAAGTCTGTATGGACGACTGTATTACCTTCATCATTGAATGTAATTTTGTAGCCATAACCTTTTTCATAAACATATGTACCGGAAACGGCCCAATTGTATTTTTCTAAGTCTTCTTTAACGACCTTTAATGTCGCAGAAGCTGATTTTGTTTCATCGACTGTACTTGTTGCAGTAATGGTAACTGTACCTTCAGCGAGTGGAGAGATTGTACCATTGTTGACCGTGGCAACCTTTTCATCAGAAGAGGACCATTTAACACTTGTGGAAGCGTTTTCTGGCGCCGCTGTGACGGTTGCAGTAACTGCTTGGTTAATGAATGCTTCAGATAAACTTAAGCTGAGGTTTAAGGATGTTGGAGCAACGGCTTGTTGTTGTTCGCCACCTTGTTGTTGTTCTTCTGCTCCGAAGCCTTCGAAGCCTGGACCACTTTGGTTACCACCAGGACCACCGCCTGGGAAACCACCACCTGGGAATCCACCGCCTGGGCCACCTTGACCACCACTTGAGGTTGCGTGACGAGCGACTGCAATACCTGAAAGGGTGAATTTGTTGCTACCTTGATTGATTTTGCCTTGGAACTTGTAGTCATAATCACCGAATTGGACTTCCGCATTATAAGAACTGGAAGTAACGGCCACAAAGTTAACTGGCATTTTAGCGTTACTCTTGCAACCGACCATGCCGAATGAACCGACGACGGTTAAAGCAAGTAAAGCTAGTTTGTTAGAAACTTTCATAGTTTTCCTCCTATTTTTTGAAGTTTGAACTTCAGTCGTAAACAACATAAAAGAAATAAAAAGAAAGTTTTTTCATGTGGGCTACAAAGCACGAAAAAAGGGATAAAAAAATGTCCGCGAGGGACATAATGATTAATTTTTGTGACGAAATTTTAGATAATTACCGCGCTGTTTTTACGAGACATAGCAAGGTATTGCTTCATGATTTCTTCTTTTCTTTTCTTTGCCATAGGCAAAGAATTGCCTGTTGTTAAGTAAACTTCTTCAGACTCAATACTACGTATATATAAATAATTAACTAAATATCCTTTATGAATTCTTAAAAACCCGTACTCGCGTAACTTATCTTCTAATATTCCTAGAGGCACACGCACGTTTTGGAAACTCTTATCTTTTAAGACAACCTTTTGATAGTTTCTATCGCCTTCAATATAAACGATTTCTTTAATCTTAAATGAATATGTTTTTGTTTTATCAACAAAGTCTATTTTGGATTCATTGCTTTCACTATTGGAAATAGTTTGGAAATATTGATTCATCATCAAAGAGAAATCATCAATCAATTTGGATTTTCTAATAAAACCAAATGGATGGAATTTAAGGCATTCAAAGACAAGATCTTCTCTTTGGGATAAGAAGATGATTTGGCCATATTTAGAAATGCTTGTTAGTTCATCAGCGACATTCAAGCCATTCATTTCTGGCATATCGATATCAAGGAATGATAAATCAAACTTCTCTTCTTTCGCACTCGCTAAAAAGTTAAGTGGATTAGAAAAAGAGAAAAGACGGTATTCAGCATTCTTTTCTTTTAAGAAAGCTTCTACTGCGCTTGTGGAGATCATTAACGCTGTTTTATCATCATCAAGAATCGCCACCTTAATCATCGTTAGTCTCCTTAATATTTAGATTCAAAATAGCATCACAGATAAATCTATTATCTTCAACGCTAAAATCAACACCACCTTTATATGCATCAGCGATGTTTTTAATAATCTTAGTGCCATAGCCATGGCCTCTACCGACTTTACTTGTTTTAGTTAAAGCGCGTAGATTAACTTTTTCCATATTGATTGGATTAGAAACAATAAAACGAATGAAATCGTTTTGTTTCATGATACGCACGGTAATAGGATCTTTATTCTCTGAATAATAATTCTCTAAGGCATTATCAATTATATTAGTTAGTAAACTAACTAAATCTATTTCTTTAAATGGTAAAGCAGGTGGCACCACCACTTTGACATCAATCTTAATATTTTTAATCTTGGCTTTAGTTAACTCTAAGTTAATGATTGAGTTAATAACATTATTAGAGCAAGAGAAAGAATGAAGAACTGGATTGCTGTTATTTAAATAATCCTCAACATACTTCTTCGCTTCATCATTTTGTCCTTGTTGAAGCATGACATCGAGATATGAGAATTGATTCTTAATATCGTGTCTAAGTTTTTCTAATTCTTCTCTATTTGTTTGATCAATAGCGATAGACATTTGTTCTGCATCCTCTAAAGTCTTTTGAACCTCAAGATTAGTAATTCTATGGCGGTGTTCGATGTTCTTATATGTTGCGTAATATGAGAAGTTAAGAACAAACAATAGAACGATATCTAATAAGGAAAGAAGCGCTACGGTAGCGGTTTCTTGTGTTGTAGCGGCTTGTTCATAGATACTCGCAGTTATTAATAAAGCGGACAAAACAGAAATGATAATGACCATTTCATTAGATAAGTTACGATATCTATTGATATCAACTTTATAAAGTAAGAAACAAACAGACGTGAATAATATAAATGGAAGCGATCTCGCTAAAGCGACGATAATGAAGATATCATTAGCGATGGTTCCAAAGAAGAAACCGGTATTTTTAGAAAGAACTTCCACGACCGCGATAGATGAAACCAAAATAATAGCTTTAATTATTCTATGAATCGCTCTTCCTTTGCGCATGAATATCAATGTAAAGGCTGAAATGATAATCGGTAATGTTAAAGCATATGCTATTTGAGAAATATGTTGATTAGGTATTTGTCTAACCGTGGCGAACATTAAAGATGAGAACAAAATGCATGTGGCATAACTACCGATAAATACACAGACGAGTTTGATTATGTTTTTCTTATTCCATTCCTTAGGCCAAATCAAAATACACAAACCAACGCTTAAAAAGAAAAACGCTAAATACACCGTTAAATCTAATACGCGTTGATAGTAAAAACTAAATGCTTGTCCAAAATTTTGAGGGCCCATATTTCTTTATGCTCTTATATTATACAAAATATATTGCACACATACACGTTTGGGATGAAATCCATGTTTGTTGGGACAAAAAGAAAGAGAGGCTCCGAAAAGCCCCTCTATTAATTCAGTTAGTTATAGACTAGTGGCCATCGCCAGCTTTTTTAATTTCTGGAATGCCAACAGCTTCATAGTCCTCTAATGTCCAAACGTTATTGGAGTGTGCACACGCAAAGAGGATGTTTTTAGCCGCTCTTCTAGCGAGAATAGCGCCATCATGTGGACATTGTGTACGAACTCTGCTTGGTTTTAAGCTACTACTTAATTGGCTTGGTGTTAACCACATATCATTGCCAGCTCTTAAGCCGATATTGGTGGCCATATAATCACTACCAGCATAGTCAGTAACGACAACACCATGGAAGCCCCATTCTTCTCTTAAGAGAGTGGTTAAGGCTGCCTTACTACCACCACACCACCATGAACCGATGCAGTTATAAGCGGACATGATACCAATACCACCTAAATCAACATAAAGTTCAAAGCCACGAGCATAGATTTCACGTAACGCTTGTTCACTTGCCCAAACAAAGACACCCGCACGGCTATATTCTTGGTCATTACAGAAGAAGTGCTTAGCGTATGTGTAAACACCATATTTAGCCATACCTTGAGCGGTGTGACCGGCCATTAAACCAGAGATTAATGGATCTTCTGAATAATATTCGAAGTTACGACCACCAAATGGTGAACGGTGAGTGTTAATGCCAGGGGCATACCAACCAGTTAAACCACGAGCCGCACCTTCACGACCAATGGATTCACCCATAACTCTTGCGACGTCTGTGGACCAGGAACAACCAACGATAACTTCACTTGGGTGACCTGTGCCAGAGTGGAACGCCGCACTTGGACCATCGTAGTCAACTGTTTGAGTCTTTTCGATTCTATCGACACTTGCGGTTTGGAAACCACCGTATTCGATAAGTTTATCCATATCAGCGTATGATAATTGACTTAATAAGTCTTCCCAACGTGGATCATCCCACGCGGCATCTTTAAGATCTCTAAGTGTTAAGTCACCAGCGACTTCTTGTTCCTTCACTTCTTCATCGATTTGATTATCTTCAAAAGTAAATGAGCCAGAACCTGTGGAGTTACTTGCGCCACCTGGGAAATGATTCTTATCTGCATTAGAGGCTAATGGGATATCAGCCTTATTTTGCCATGTACCGGCAAAGTCATTACGAGATAAGTAGGTATTTGGTTCAACACCACCACCATATTCAACATCTTGGAAAATGTTTTCATATTCTTTACCTGTTTGATAACTGGTTAAGAAATCAACATCTTCTGCGAGGTTCATGCTCTTGGTATTTTCTCTACCGTTAACTGAAGTCTTCGCTAAATCCCAAACGTTTTCTCTGATGGAGAATTCATAGTCACCTTTTTCTAGTACATAGTGACCTTTTTCAGTGGACCAAGAAGCGATATCTCTGAAACTGAATTCTAATTTATAGTTTTTAGATTCACCTGGTTCAATGATATTTGTCTTTTGGAATGTTGTTAAAGAATACCATGATTTTTCAACACCTCCTGGGGTGTATGGAGCATGTGTATAAAGTTGAATGACATCTTTACCAGCGACTTCACCAGTGTTTTTAACTTCAACAGTGACTTCAACTTTTTGGTTAGCTTTATCAGCTTTATATTCAACGATAGATTTATCAAATGTCGTATATGATAAACCATGACCGAATGAATATTGCACTTCGTCTTCGTAGATATAGCCAGCATCTCTATCCACCATGCCACGAGTGACATAATAACGATAGCCAACATAAATACCTTCAACGTAGTTTGTGAATTTCGCTCTATTAGCGGCACCGGATGTATATGTTAATGTGGTATCGTTACCAAAGCATTGGTAGGATGGAGCACTCTTAACACTATATGGCCAGGTATCCACTAAGTGACCAGAAGGATTAACTTTGCCAGAGAGGATTTCTGCAACCGCTTTGGTACCAGTTAAACCTGGATGACCGATATATAATGCTGCACTGATTTCATCGTCATCTAAGAATTCACTTTCCACGACAGTTGGAACGTTTAATAAGATGATGACTTTATCAAAGTTTTGTTCAAGCATATCGATAGCTGCGACTTCAGCAGAATATAACTTGAGTTCAGCTTCTTTCATATCCGCACTTTCGGTACCGTGTCTTGTAATTGCAAAGATAGCGGTGTCTGAGAATTCTTTAGCGTCTTCTAATGCGGTTTTACCACCTAATTCACTAAAGGCTGTTTCATAAGCGGAAACTGGTAATTCATAATCAATTGGATCTAATTTAGCGCCATTGCCTGAAGGAACGATTTCTGGGTAACCAAATGTGTTGATACCACAGAAGATCTTGTAATCACTTGGGGCAACAGAAACTTTCTTTCCGTTATAGTAGTTCTTAACTAAATTGAAAAGATTGTCGTTGATTTCAAAGCCTTCTTCTTGAAGGGCTTCTTCTAACTTAACAGCGGTTCTTGGGAAGTTAGAAACACGTCCATCTGTTTGGAACGCGCCAGAACCACCATTATTGAAGAATAAGCCGTACGCACATGAACCAAAGATATTAACTCTCTTATTGGTTTCAAGATTTAATGGTAAGGCATTATCTTTATTCTTAAGTAAGACTGTACCTTCTTCTTGAATGGTTACAACGTTCTTTTCCGCTTCAGCGGCTGCTTGTCTTGATGTTTCTGTATCATAGATGTCAACATGACTACCACGAAGGGTGAACATTAAGTTCGCAAATGCTGCGGTTGGTAAGAATGAGGCCACAGGGGCAACAAGAAGTGCACAAACACAGACGACTGGAATTAACCAGCGTTTCATACCGTGCCATGTGATGACATTCTTAACTGGACCAGTTGCTGCTTTAGCAATGGCTTTCTTTTCTTGTTTAGGAGCATTCTTATAATTATCAAATGCTTCTTGATCGCCTTCTTTAAATTTCATTTTTCCGAAGACTAGCTTAAGTAAGACAAAGCTGCCGACAAGTCCTGCCGCCGCCACTATGATGATGATTAAGCCGATCCACCAATACTCAAGGATATTTCCCCAAGTGTAGCCGGCTATGACTTCCTTATCTAAGAAAGATTCTAAGATAGGTAAATTAAACATAGTAAAAGCTCCTTTCTCTCGTAACTATGTAATTGTTAATACACAAAAAAATTAGATTCCGACTATAGTTTTATGTGTATAACGCATGCGTCTATAATATACCAAATGCGCGCCTACACTTCAAATGACAAGTTAGTAAACTTTTGTTACAAAGTATAAACAAAAAAGCCTGCACGTCTGCAGACTTAGTTGTGTGAGAGGAGAAACTTCCCACTACTTCATAGCTCTAATGAATAATTCATTAATCTTATCTACGAAAGCTTTCTTATCAACAATTTCTCTACCTTCAAGGAGCATCGCTTCTTCATAGAGAATATTGGCATAGTCTTTAACTAATTCATCGTCATTTTGAATCTTAGTGAAGGCTTCAAATAATGGATGGTTTGGATTGAGTTCCAAAATCTTTTCCGCTTTAACAGTATCTTCCGCGCCTGGCTGCTCGTTAAGAGTCTTTTCCATTTCTAGAGATAAGCCATCTTTAGTGGAGACACATACAGGAGCGTCCACTAGTTTAGAAGAAACAACGACATCGTTGACCTTACCAGCGAGAGCTTCTTTTAATGTGTCAAAGAGTCTCTTATTATCCGCGGTGATGCTATCGATTTTCTCTTGTTCTTCTTTACTAACTTCAGAAGCGGATTCATCACTAATAGATTTGAATTCGACTTTGTCGTAATCATGTAACATCATAATTGCGAACTCATCGATTTTTTGATCTAACAATAGGACGTCTACGTTATTTTTACGATATTTCTCAAGTTGTGGTAATAGCTTAATCGCATCTAAGTTCTCACCAGAAACGAAGTAGATGTACTTTTGATCTTTAGCCATCTTCTCTTTATAATCCGCTAAAGAGATGTATTTATCTTCGTTATTGAGGGAGTGGAACACGAGAATATCTTGTAAGAGTTCTTTCTTCGCACCATAAGTGCTATAGACACCGTACTTCACTAGTTCGCCGAAGCTCTTCCAGAAGGTGACATATTTATCAAAGTCAGTTTTCTTAATATCTTTTAATTTATCGATAATCTTCTTTTCGACGTTTTCACTAATCTTTTGCATGATTGGTGATTGTTGAAGCATTTCTCTAGAGATATTAAGTGAGAAGTCACCAGAATCCACTAAACCTTTAACAAATTTAAGGTAATCAGGGATTAATTCTTGGCATTTATCTTTGATAAAGATGCCTTTGCTATATAGTTGTAAGCCTCTTTCATAGGAATCACTATATAAGTTATATGGAATATGACTTGGAATGAATAATAAGGCATCATAAGTGATTTTGCCATCTACTCTAACGAAGAGGGACGCCAATGGGTTTTCATAATCACTAAATTTGTTCTTATAGAATTCATTTAAGTCTTCATCAGTTACTTCACTCTTATTCTTCTTCCAAAGAGGAATCATAGAGTTAAGTGTTTCAACGACTTCTTTATCTTCGTATTTGCCTTCAACAGGTTTACCTTCGGCATCTAAGACTTGTTCACTCTTAGTGACCATCATCTTGATTGGATATCTGATATAGTCACTATATTTCTTAACAAGGTTCTTAATCTTGTATTGTTCAAGATAGCTATCATAGTCCACTTCTTTAGAAGATTTCTTTAAGTAGATGGTGATTTCAGTACCATTACCTTCTTTTTCTTTTTCTTCGATTGTGTAGCTTTCTTGACCATCACTGGTGAATAAATAGCCTTGACCATTATATGTCTTAGTTAAGACTTCAATTTTGGAAGCCACCATGAAGGCACTATAGAAGCCAACACCGAATTGACCAATGATATTGAGATCTTGTTTTTCTTTAGCTTCTTTTAATTTAGAAGCAAAGTCTTTAGAACCACTCTTAGCGATGGTACCTAAGTTATTAATAAGATCTTCTTTACTCATACCAATACCGTTATCGCTAATGGTGATGGTTCTTTTCTTTTTATCGACACTTAAGTTGATTTCAAAATCATTTAAAGGCATTTCACCTTTGCTATTTAAAGCTTGATAACGATATTTATCGATCGCATCAGAAGCATTACTGATTAACTCTCTTAAGAAGATTTCATTATTGCTATAAATGGAATTAATCATTAAGTTTAATAGTTCTTTTGATTCAGTTTGAAACTCTTTTGTTTCTTTCATATGTCTGTCCTTCTTGTCATTTATGACAATTTATATTCATTGATAGTTTATCACTATCGATACATTTCTTCAAAAAAAGCCGCGACCCCATAAGTCGCGACTTGAAAAGCTAATTAAGCTTTTGCGAAAGGAGTACTATTGGAGAAACTTTATGCGATTTGCACTAAGTGTTCTTTTTCAATTTCTTTTTCGCTACGTTTTTTAATGTTGACTGTTAAGACACCATTTTCTAATTTCGCGGAGACGTCTTGAAGTTTCACTGTGTCACCAACATAGTATGAACGGGAGAATTCACCATAGCTTCTTTCTCTATAGATGTAATCTTCGTCATTTTCTTCTTCCTTATTTAAGGTTGCAGTGACTTTAAGATAACCGTTTTCAAGAGTGATTCTTGTGTCTTCTTTCTTCACTTCAGGAAGTTCGATAAACATTTGATAGTCATTTTTGTTTTCTTTGATGTCGGTCTTCATCATATGTTGTGTTGAGCAGTTGTTCGCCCTGAGGAAAAATCTGTCGAAAAATGGATCATAAGTAGTAATATAATTTCTCATAAATTCAACCTCCTTATATTACATATTTAGCACTCGTCATCTTTGACTGCTAACACCTACATTATAACCAAAATTAGCACTCTGTCAATAGGACTGCTAAAAATATTTTAAACTTTTTTATTTAAATAATTAGTTATTTAATTTTTTTAATAATTCTTGCATTTCTGGGCATAATTCCGCGACAAATTCCTTATTTGAAAGGTAATTAAATGGGCCTTTTATATCCCCAAATACTAGTTTATAGGAGTGTAAAAACTGGTTTTCGAAGCCAAATTCCTTCTTAAAATAGTTGTTAACTTTATAGTCACCATACTTGATGTCGCCTACAACGTGATGACGGATATATGACATATGCGCACGTATTTGATGTGTGCGACCTGTGACTAGTTGAACATCTAGTAATGTATAGTCATTAAATCTTTCTTTAACGTAGTATTTTGTGACTGCGGTTTTCGCACCACTTTTAAGCGGAGCCACAACCATCTTCTTACGTTCATAGCTTTTTCTAAGAGGAGCATCCACGACACCATCTTCTTCGATGTTGCCTGAGACCAAAGTTAAATAATGTTTTTCCACGATTGAGTGATCGTTAATGATATTAGCGAGTTCAGTCGCACTCTTGTTGTCTTTAGCGAACACGATTAAACCTGAAGTATCTTTATCTAATCTATTTATGAGCATTGCTTGCTTACCTAAATATTCAGAAAGCATAACGTCTAAAGAGGGATTATCTTTATTACCATCGAACTGTGATAAAAGACCACGTGGTTTATTAATAATCACGAGATACTTATCTTCATAAACAATTAATTCTTTAATCATTCTGGTTGGACCTCTTTAATACGGTTCTCACTTAATGATAACAAGTATAGGTGCATGTGTTCCTTATTGATTTTAAATAAATATTGCACGTTACGTTGATAGACTCTTAATTGTCTTTCATAAGCTTCATCATCAATAGAGCGGGACTTATAGTCAACAATATAACATTCATTATCTTTGAAATATAGTAAATCAATGAAACCAGTTGTTTGCATGGCTTCATCAAAATAACCATATTCTTTATAAATCTTTGCTTTAGATAAATCATCAAATACCGGATTACTAAGCACCTTATCAATTAGTTTTCTATCTTTTTCATTCTTAATGAAAGATGTGCCTTTACTAACAAAGTCCACGAGTTCCATTAATCTATGGAGATAGACACCACGAGTTAAAACTTGATCTGGGATTGTGTCCTCTAAAGATTCATCATAATGACGTTGCTTGGATGCTCGTTCTTTGATGATGGTTGGGAAGGTGATGATGGTATCGTCCACTGGTAATTGATCAATCTTACCAATAACTTCTTCCGCATCTTCTTCATCGATGTCATATTCAAAGTCATCATAATCAAATGTTAATACTTCATCTTTATAGTCTTTATTCTCATAAGATTCATAGATGAAACGTTTTTGGTCATCAAATATTCTGACGAATACTGGCATCAAAATATTAAATAGGCCATACGGTATATTATCTTCTGTCTTTTTCTCTAATTGTTTAGCGGCAGTTTGCGAAACAAAGTATGTATAATCACCACTACTGACAGCGTTAACAAATTCATTAATTGTAGCTTGTACATCAATAGATCCATTAGCGTCTTTTCTAGCGATTTCTTCTAGTTCCTCTAAAGAGTTAATATCTTCGTTATATTGATAATAGGCATAGATTGTGGCGTCCATTACTGTGTCACGAGTCATATTAACAAATCTTAAATAGTACTCTCTAAAGAGAGGCTTAAACAATTCTTCGATTTGGTTATCTAAGATACCAGTTAGTTTATCGGTGTAATATTTATTGAATAGTTTGCTATATAAATCAGCGTCTATTCCTTCACCTGACATTAAGTTAATACTTTTAATCACATCGATTGTGTTTAAGTATTGCTTATAGATAGAAGCATCAACTTGTTTATCTTTAATCTTCTTAGAAATATATTCTTCATCGATTCTTTGATAATGCGGTAAATACGAAAGCATGCCATAGAGGTTTTCTTTCTTTTTATTATCACCATCTGGTTTATCGCCAACGATATAGACAATATTTTCCGCTCTGGTGAGAGCAACATAGAATAATCTAACGTGTTCATCTCTTTCAGGATCTTTATCACTATTCTTCAAGAGAATACTTGGTAATGTTTCAAACAAAACATCTTCGATGTTACCGTCTTCATCAACATCGTTTTCATCATAGTTATAATAAGGAAGAATGATGCCATATTTTTCGTCAAAGATATAATCCGCTTTATCAGCGTTATTACCTTGTGAGATTTGGTTATAACTGACTGGTAAATAAACAATCTTTTCTTCTAAGCCTTTAGAAGCATGGATTGTCATCATATCAACAGCGTTACTTGTTTTAACTGTAGTGTCACTACCTAAGCCTAAAGAGTAGTCAGTAATATCGTTTAAGAACTTCACAAAGTCAACGAGAGTATCGCCCATCTTCTCTTGAGAAGATAGAATTGTGCCTAACGATTCAATCTTACTGATGTTATCTTCAACATCTCCTACGAGGTATAGTCTTTCAACAATACCGAAGTAATTAATCATATTAATGAAGAATTCATAAGCGCTGACATCTTGGTTTTCAGCGATAAACTCATGCACGTCTTGCATAATTTGGTCATCATCAAGACGAGATTCGTCATGGTCTTTTAAGATGTCATATAAGGTTTGATCATCATATTGATAAATATAACTACGAGCCACAGAGGCAAATAAGAACGCTTTTTCACTATGAAGATCAGGCACTATTTCATTAACAATTAATTCCGTTAAAGATTGTAATAACAAAATGGCGTTAATCTCTTTAAGATCGGATTTTAATTTATTGTTTAAAGGAATATGAGCATCCTTAAAGACCTCTTGATAATCTTCAAATCCTTTCGTGGTACGCATAATGATGACAAAGTCATCGTAAGTGCAGTCTTCTAACTTACCACCATCAGGGGTGCGTTTGTAAACCTTAAAGTGATTTTCAATTTTATTTTTAATGTCACTAGCAATGGCCATGGCTTCCCATCTCTTAGGATCATCGAATGAATCGTTATTCTTGCCGGAGATAGAAGTAATACGAGAAACACCAAATTTATCGTAAGGTAATTTAGAATATGGACCATGTTCATCATCGTATTCTAATCCCTCATTAGCGAAGGCATAGTTGATACCACCATGACTTAAAGTCATATAGAACTTAAAGATATGGTTAATTTCATTAAGTAAGCCTTTACCAGAACGATAGTTCTTGTGCATCAAGATAACTCTATGGCCTGGGCCACTACTGTATTGCTCTTGTCTTTGAGTGAATAGTTCGACTTTAGAATTTCTAAAAGCATAGATAGCTTGTTTCGCGTCACCCACACAGAATAGATGCGCACTAGTTCCATCCTCTTTAGGGGCAATTAAACTATTGATAATCGCTTCTTGGAAATCATTAGTGTCTTGATATTCATCCACCATGATGAACTTAAATTGTTTTCTAATCTTTTCCGCGGTCTTTTCATATTTTGGATTAGTTAATAAAGAGACCGCTTTTAAAAGGATATCGTTAAATTCAAATGAATTAGTGATGGCTTTATAGTCATCAATACGTTTATTTAATTCTTTAACGATATCTAAAAGTAAGGCGATATCTTCTTTGAAGGATTTGAGTTTATTAATCTCTTCATCTAAATCAGAGACAGTCATTACTGCATCTAATTTCTTAGTGACACCTTTAAGGATGTCAAAGACCGCTTTGTCCTTTTCATCACCTGAAGGATTCTTTTCAGAGGTAGAGAACTTAAGTGTTTTATCACTAGCAAAGTCATGAATCTTTTTAATGAACTCCGCTCCATCAGAAAGCAATGCGTCTTTTAGACGACGATACATTTCTTGATTTAATTCAGTGTTATAAAAGTTACATAAATTGATATCAATATTGAAGGCTGATTTATCGTTAAATAAGTTAGCGATTAACTCCGGATTATCTCCTTCAATCACATCAAAGTTTTTCTCAACAAAATAAGCTTCTTTAATGGTGTCTTTAATAATGTTCTTACTTGCTCTAACAAGTTCATCAATAACACCTTTAAAGAATGTCTCACTTAAGAACTTATTTTCGTAGTCATTAAGTATTTCATCTTTCTTTTCTAAGGTGAGCTTATCTAATTGTTTATATAAGTCTTGGATAACTTTCTTAGTGTTTCTATCACCAGCGATGTTGAACTTCGCTAGTGTTTTGACTAATCTTTGATATTTATTTTCATCGTTATAGTATTCATCAAAGATGTCATCAAGATAAACACTCTTCTTCGCTGAGATAACATCACTATTGGCTAAGTTAACGTTAGAGGAGATACCTAAAACATCGGCGTATGAACTGACTAAGTATCTCGCAAATGAGTCAAAGGTTCGGATATGAGCGGACGCTACTTGTTCGGCAATTTCTTCTTGTCCTCTATCTTTGAATGTTTGGATAATTCTTTCACGCATTTCATGCGCAGCATTATCAGTGAATGTTAAAACAAGTAATTCACTAGGTTTAACTTCACCCTTATCAATAATAGTGAAGACCTTTTCCGCAAGAGTTCTAGTTTTACCTGAACCCGCACCTGCGGCCACTAAAACGTTTTCAGTAATTGGGGCAAATATCGCAGATTCTTGTTCTTTATTAAAACCCATGATTATTTACCTCCTTTCTGAAAGTGTTTAAGGATGTCTTTCTTATAGTCGACTGCATCTTTATTGCTGCGGTAACAGACTGGACGATATGGACAGTTATTACAGGCAATCTTTTCCGCATTAAATTCATTTAGTGAATATGAAGTTGGGGCAATAGGGAAATCACCATCACATATTCTATTGATGATTCTAATCGCCGCATCTTTCGCGTCATTCACTAAATCATTTAAGTTATATCTTGGTAGTTTAATACCATCATCTTTGATGATAACTTCATCTGCATCTGGTTCTTTAAATTGGTGTTTGATTTGTAAAAGGTCACCACCATTATTTTTGATTGAACCATCTTTCTTGAAAGCGCTTGGATCAATTGAGGAGATATAAGAAACAGATTCATTGCTAATGCCGCCTAAACGTGATTGTTTAAGTAATCTATTCTCGGATAATGTTGGTTTGTTTGGATCCTTTAAAGCGCCTTTAATCGTGCTAAAGAAGATATGTTGAATATAGAAACCACCGAAGTCACCGTCATCAGTGTACTGACTTGGTTGGATATTGTTTTCAATCGCATAGTAATAAAGAGGTAATTGGATAGATTTACCAAGGAAGACTTCCAATGGATTAAATTCTTCCATACCGGTTTTATAGTCGATAATGGAATAGTATTTATGGCCATTACTTTCAGAAACCACAACCTTATCAATTGTGCCTCTAAAGTTATATGTATGATGTTTATCATCTTCTAAATAGAATTCGATACGTTGTTCATAGTCATTATCGACAGGTTTAACAAAGTTAATACCTTCAATGCCTTTTTGATATGACTTAATGAATCTTCTTAACCAAGTAAAAGCAATATCTAAATAGGCTTTATCTTTAGGAGTTGGTGTAATTCCTGCTTTATCAAATTGCTTATAGTAGGCTTCTTCACCTTCTTTTAAAGCTTGTTCGATATTGAAATCACTATGGTTAAATTTCTCGAAGACTTTATGAATAGCGGTACCAATAAATCTTCTAGAATAATCGTTTCTTTCTAAAGGAATAAGATTTTGTATATAGTATTTAAATGGACAAGATATATATGTTTCTAATCCTGTAACTGACCAGGTGTTTTTTCTAAAGTCAAAACCACTCGCTAAACCTTTAAATGATGAGTCATAAGAATTGAAGATATTAGATTCAAATTTAAGACCTGATTTATATAAGGCGATCGCACTATAAAGATACGCAGCGTCAGAAGTGAATATTGGTAGTTCTAAGTCTTCTTCGTTTCTGATTTTCTTATCCCATCCAAGCTCTTTTAATAATGGGGAGTCAAAGATTTTATCGTTTAAATGTTTCTTAACGCGGGAAATAACAGCGACATTATTGTGACGTAAAAAGTTAATTTTCTTACGTCTTTCCATCGCGGTTTTTCTATAGGAAGTGTTATAACCAATTTCTTTTAATTCTGTATCTGATAAGACATTATCATCGGTGAATATTTTATAGAAGGCATCAGAATTGAAATTGGTAACATAGGTAAAGAATGTTGGATCAAAGACAAACTTATTAGTGACCACAATACCACCATTACCAACAGGGATGCGGGTATTCTTAGAAGCGACGATTTCTAATAAGTTAGCATAGCTATATGAGAAATCCTCAATAGTGTTTAATCCATAATATTCAATTAACTCTTTTAGAGTTCTAACATCTTGGTCTTCTAATTCTTCTTCACTAAAGTCAAAAGACTTACTTTGATAAATCTTATTAATCTTATCCTTAACACTTTTAACGGAGATCAATGGTCTTTCTTCCACATAGCAGATTGGTAGGTGGAATAATTCAGACATGATTTTGACATAGAATAAGTCTTCATCACCATCGACGATGACACGTTGCTTTTGATTGTTATTGTCTCTCGCCTTATCTCTCATCCAAGAGAAGATATAGAAGAACTGTGTCATCTTGTTTTCAAAGTAGATGATATTAGGACTGATATAAGCATTATTCTTTACTAGTTCTAAGTCCTCTAGTCTTAAAGGTTTAAATTCGATATTGTTTCTATTTAATAAACCTTGAATTGCGTGGTCTTGTTCCATTTCAAATAAATAGACATGACTATTAGATAGTTCATATAGACCGTATTCATCTTTGGTGAGATATCCATTTTCATTTAAATCGTTAAATAATTTATTAAGTTCTTCATTCTTATTGGCTTCCGCGATTAAAAGAATGTCTAAATACTTTTTGGCTTTCTTACAACCGATACCTTTACTAATTAAAAATGGGATTGGATCTTTAGCGAATGAATATGAAATTTTATTGATAAGGTCATTACGAGAAATGATTTTAACGTCTAATTCTGGGTGTCTATTTTTAAACAAGAAAAGAGCGGACTGATAGTCGAAATCAGCGATGATAATATTCTTATTTGGATAGAAAGACTCGCGCATATACATATTAATTATAAAATACTTTTTCTATTTTTTTAAAAAATATTAAAAGTTTTTTACTGTCAGAATCTGCCCTTTTTCCACTGTCTATTTATTTCTTATTCTTTTCCTTTAAGAATAAGAGAATTTTACTTATAATGATTACATTGCGAGGTAATTCATATGTCAAAAGCTGACCAAATTTTTATTAACAACATGAAAGACATCATGGAAAACGGTTTCTGGGATACCGATTTAAATGTCAGACCACATTGGGAAGATGGCACTCCCGCTCATACAGTTAAAAAATTCTGTATTGTTAACCGTTACAATCTCCAAGAAGAATTACCAATCTTAACTATCAGAAGAACTGCTTTTAAGAGCTGCTTAGATGAACTCTTATGGATCTGGCAAAAGAAATCCAATAACGTTCATGATTTAAATTCCCATATTTGGGATTCATGGGCAGATGAAACCGGTTCTATTGGTAAAGCCTATGGCTACCAATTAGCGAAGAAATCCATCTATCCAGAAGGTGAATTCGACCAAGTTGATAGAGTTTTATATGACTTAAAGCATAATCCTCAATCTAGAAGAATTATGACTAACATCTATAACTTTGAAGACTTACATGAAATGGGCTTATATCCATGTGCTTATTCCATGACATTTAATGTCAGTGGCGATACCTTAAACGGCATCTTAAATCAAAGAAGTAATGATATGCTTACCGCTAATAACTGGAACGTCTTACAATACGCTTTACTCTTAATGATGTTTGCGCAAGTCTCTGGCTTAAAAGCGGGTGAGCTTGTTCACGTTATTGCTGACGCTCATATCTACGATAGACACATTGATTTAGTAAAAGAAGTTATCGCTAAACCACAACACAAAGCTCCTAAATTAAAAATGAATCCAAATGTCAAAAACTTCTATGACTTCAAAGTGGAAGATTTTGAATTAATTGACTATGAATACGAGGACCTTGGTAAGAAGATACCAGTGGCTATTTAATTTATGATTATTTCCATTCTTAACTGCGATAAAAAATACGGTATTGGTAAGAGAAACGGATTATTGTTCTCTCTTCCTTTAGATATGAAGTTCTTTAGAGAAACCACTCAAGGTCATACTGTTTGTATGGGTGAGAATACTTTATTATCTTTCCCAGGTAGTAGACCATTAAAGAACAGAACAAATATTGTCTTATCTCAAGATCCTACTCATAACTATGAAGGTGTTGTTAATGTTCATAGTTTTGAAGACTTCTTAAGAGCGATGAAACAAGCTGAAATAAGCGACACGGTATTCGTTATTGGTGGCGCTTCTATTTATAGACAAACTCTTCCATATGTTGATGAAGTGTATTTAACCAAAGTCAACGCTGATGGAGGTGCGGAAGTATTCTTTGTTAATTTGGATGAAAATCCAGACTTTGAATGCATCGATGAAGGCACTCCTGTTATGGATGGAGAATTAGAAATCAGATTCACAACATATAAGAACAAGAATAAGAAAGAAATTATCTAGCATGAAAAACAACATCTATCCAAAAAACTATCAAAGCGTTTTAAATTTGGTCGATACTCAAAAGGCCATCAAATTAATCAAAGATACATTTGAAAAAGAACTCGCTAAAGAGTTAGAGCTTATGCGTGTATCCGCTCCTTTATTCGTGGAACCAGGCACAGGTTTAAACGACAATCTTAATGGTTATGAAAAACCAGTTTCTTTTATCGTTAATGAAAATGGTCGTGATTTAGAAATCGTCCAATCATTAGCGAAGTGGAAAAGATACGCTTTAAAGAAATATAACATTGATGGTTTATATACCGATATGAACGCGATTAGAAGATTTGAAGATCTAGATAATCTCCACTCTTTATATGTTGACCAGTGGGACTGGGAAAGAAAGTTAGACGCTAAAGAAAGAAACGTCGCCACTCTTAAAAGAACTGTTAGAAAGATCTATAAAGCATTTACTAAAACTTACAAAGTTTTAATCAAACAATATCCTCAATTAGAAAACGAATTACCACAAAACATTGTGTTTGTGACTACTAAGGAATTAGAAGATAAATATCCAAACCTTTCTAGAAAAGAAAGAGAAAACGAAATCTGCAAGCAATATAAAGCTGTCTTCTTAATGCAAATCGGTGGCAATCTTAAAGACGGTAAACCACATGATGGCCGTGCAGCGGACTATGACGATTGGAAACTTAATGGTGATATCTTACTTTGGTATGAACCACTTCAAATTGCTTTTGAAATAAGCAGTATGGGTATTAGAGTAAATAAAGATTCATTAGTGAAACAACTTAAAGCTAAAGGTGAAATGGGTAAGTTCGCTTTAGCGTATCACCAAATGGTTATTAACGAACAACTACCTCTTTCTATCGGTGGAGGTATTGGTCAATCTAGACTTTGTATGTACTTATTAAAAAAGGTCCACATCGGAGAAGTGCAATCCTCCTATTGGCCTGAAGAAGATATTAAACAATTTAAGAAGTATGGAGTCGACCTACTTTAATAGAGGTAGAACTTCATTCATATCGTTGATAAAGAGGTCTGAATTAGACCTTTTTTCATTATCAAATTCTCTAGAGGCGCCATCATAGACCGCCACTGTGATAAAGCCGTTATCATGGCAGGTTTTGATACAAGTAGGCATATCTTCAAACACTAAAGTGTTTTCTGGTAAAGAGCCCATCTTTTCACATAAATAGGAATAGATACGGACACTGTGTTTACCTTCTTTAACATTATTAACATCAGCGATGAAATCAAAATATTTACCTAAGCCAAGTCTATTGATACATGGCATATATAAGGAATCATCATTCGCAGTAGCGATAGACATGGTAATGCCTTTAGATTTAAGTAAGTCTAAGACTTCTCTAACACCTGGTTTTAATTCGACATCATATTGATACATATCAATGGACATCTGATGCCATTCGTCCATGATTTCTTGCTCACTTTCTTTGATACCATATGTCTTCTTAGTGAATCTTGCAGCTTCTTTTAAACCAAGGTGCACAATATTTTGAGCGTAGTCTTTAGGAAGTTCCATTCCTCTTTTAGCGAAGAATTTCTTATCAATTTCGTGCCAAAGACCGGTGGAATTAATCATTGTTCCATCCATATCGAAGATAACCGCTTTGATGTCTTTACCTAGAAATTTCATAAGATTTCAATTTCTCCACTATCAACGTGTAAAAGAATATCACGCGCTTTAATTTGTAGACAGAAGGAATCATCGATTCCCACTACTTCACCAATGAATTCTTGATTATCAAATATCGCTTTGACACGTTTACCTAATAAATAGTTATGTTGTCTGAAATATTCTAAAGAAGCATTTAAATCGAGATTAGTTAATGAATTAACAATCTGTGGGAATAACTTCTCTTTTAATTCTTCAATATTAATATCATTCTTATGTTCCAAGCATAAGGACGTCGCCGGTCTTCTTAAACCTTCTGGGAAAGTCTTTTGATTAACGTTTAAACCAATGCCCACCACCATAAATTCTGGAAGTTGGCCTTCAGCGAGTATGCCACATACCTTTTTATCACCAATTAAGACGTCATTAGGCCATTTTATGCTCACGTCTTTGATTTTATATGTCTCAATAACTTTAGCGACCTCTATCGCGCTTAAAAGTGAAATGATTGGTGATTGCTTGATAAGATTGGCGTCCTTAATCAAAAATGAGAACATTAAGTTTTCACCAGGCTCACTATTCCAAATACGATCATTTCTACCTTTGCCATGACTTTGATAATCAGCGGACACAAAAGTAAAGTTACCTAAGAGTTTATAGGTATTCTTTAAGTATGTGTTCGTAGAATCAATTTCTTGGAAATGTAGTTGATGATATTGCATGTGTTAATTGTAAAACAAAAAAGCCTCCGCTTTAAGCGAAGACTATTTTTTTATTCTCCATAATGAGTCCACATTGCGTGGATGACAACGATTTGTAAATCTGGGTAGACTCGGTAGACGATTCTATGTTGAATGTTAATACGTCTAGAATAATAGCCTTTTAAATCACCAATCAGTTTTTCGTAAGAAGGTGGTGTTTGAAAGGGATCTGAAGCAATAACGTTCAATAGTTTTTTAGCCTTTGCATCTAACCCAGCTTGTTTTAATAACTTTTTGTCTTTTTCTGCTGCTTTTGTAAATTTGATTTGCCACATATCACCATTCCTCGTTTGGATTATAGGTGGTCATGGAATCAATATCTTCGTTTTCTCCATCTTTAATTTTCTTAATCACTTTAGGATTTGATTGAAGAGTGAGGGTTTCTAAAAGCGCATTATAGTCTTCTTCAGAAATAATAATTGCGTTGCCTTTTTTAGTGTTAACAGTAATGATTTCGTTATATTCAATAACGTTATCAATTGAGTTAAACAAATCTTTTCTCAAAACAGAAATGTTTGTAGTTGGCATATTCAGTACCTCCGAGATTATTATAACAAAATATATGTACGCTTTCAAGTACGTTTGTACATATTTAGGTACTTAATAAAAAGCCTCCGCTTTAAGCGAAGACTTTTGAATTTTTAGGGTTTTTTCTTATTAAGCGAATAAGAGGAGTAAGACACCAGCCGCAACAGCGGAGCCAATAACACCGGCAACGTTTGGACCCATTGCGTGCATTAATAAGAAGTTTGTTGGGTCTTCTCTAAGACCTTCCTTATGGACAACACGAGCTGCCATAGGAACAGCGGAGACACCAGCAGCGCCAATCATTGGATTAACCTTGCCTTTGGTTAAGACACACATTAACTTACCGCCCAAGACACCAGCCGCAGTTGCAACCGCGAAGGCAATAATACCTAATCCGAAGATGAGGATTGTATCTAAGGTTAAGAATGTACTTGCATCAGCAGTCATACCAACACAGACACCTAATAAGATGGTGATGATATACATCAATGTATTGGCTAATGTATCTCTGATCTTTGGTACCACACCACATTCCTTAATTAAGTTACCTAACATTAAGCAACCAATTAATGGAGCGGCACTTGGCACTAATAAACATGTAATGGCTGTAACCACGATTGGGAAGAGAATCTTTTCAGTCTTAGAAACTTCTCTTGGAGTTTCCATTCTGATAGCTCTTTCTTTCTTGGTGGTTAAGAGTCTAATGATTGGAGGTTGAATAACAGGCACTAAAGCCATATATGAATACGCCACAATCGCAATGGATGATAAGTATTCAGGAGCTAACTTAGTAGTAACCAAGATAGCGGTTGGGCCGTCCGCACCACCGATAATACCGATGGAAGAAGCGATACGTGCATCAAATTGTGTCCATCCTAAACCATTTTTGCCAATGGCGATAGCACCGATAAAGGTAATGAAGATACCAATTTGCGCAGCGGCGCCTAATAACATAGTTTTCTTATTAGCGATTAATGGACCAAAGTCTGTGGTCGCACCAATGCATAAGAAGATTAAGCATGGGTAAATGCCCCATTTAACACCATAGTAGAGGAATCCGAAGATACCGCTATAGTCATAGTTGAATAAGTGATCAACGTTAGCAATTATATCTTTAGTAAATGCCAAATTAGCAGGAGCATTAGCTAAGAAGCTTTCGTTCATCACTAAATCATGTAATTCTCTTGTTGTAACTGTAAGTCCAACTCCGACTTCATCGACAATTTCCGCAACAGGAACATGTCTTATTTCGGAGATCAAATATTTAGCTTGATCCAAGGTTAATCCAACTTTAGAGGCTAACGAAATATAGTTATATTCCGTACCACCTTTGTTGAATATTTCGTTACCAACATATGGCAAGTTGATGAGCAACATGCCAAACGCAATTGGTAAGAGGAGATATGGTTCAAAATCTTTCTTAATGGCGAGGAACAAAAGTACACACGCCACTAAAATCATGACTAAATTGAGTCCATAACCATGGAAAAAGCCCGCAATACCGGATTGTTGGAAAAACGCTACAATTGTATTCCAAAATTTTTCCATATCTTTTTCCGTTATTGTTCAATAGTAACGATGACTTCTTTAGCCTTAACGTTTTGGCCTTTAGTTACTAAGATTTGTGCAACCTTTCCTTCAAATGGAGAGACGACTTCGTTTTCGAGCTTCATGGCTTCGATGATTAATAAGACATCACCTTTTTGCACTTTGTCGCCTGGTTTAACTTTGATGTTAACAACTTGACCTTGGATTGGAGAAGGTACTTCTAAAGCACCAGTTGTGTTAACAATCTTATTTGTTTCTTGTTTTTTCTTCTCTTCTAATGGAACAGTATCAACTTGTTCAATAGCTTCGAGTTCAACACGGTATGATTTACCGTTAACTTTGATTTTATAAATCTTCATAAATTAGTCCTCAATTCTTTTAATAGAAACAATACGTACTTCCTTGCCTGTTTCACGATAGAACTCCATAGAAGCCACTAAAGCGGCCACTACAGCGTTTGGATCTTCACTAAGAATCTTATTTTCTTCCTTAGGTAAAATGTTTGTACTGGCATCGATTTTCTCCATGCCTTTTTGCATAGACCAAGTAATGAAAATAATGATTGCGAGAACAAGGAAGACGATGAAGATGGCGATAAGCGCTACTAAGAAGGCTTCACCAACATTTAATGTTTCCCAATTCTGCCAAACACCTAAAACCATAATTAAGCCTCAACGTGGATGACGGTTGGAATCGCATCTTCATTTCTTTGTTCGATAAATTTAATAGCGACATCACCAAATAAAGCGATGGATAAAACGTCTTCATCACTCTTAGCGACGCCTTTGTATTGTTTCTTAAGATCTTCAAATTCTGGTTTTAAATCATCCGCTGGACGATATGTAATGACTTTGTCATCACCGATAATCTTGCGTCTGATGTCTTCATCAACTGGCGCTGGAGATCTACCATATCTACCATGTAGATATTCGTTGATTTCCTTTGGCACCATCTTGTATCTTTCACCAGAAAGAACGTTTAAGACGGCTTGTGTACCGACCATTTGTGATAATGGAGTAACAAGTGGAGGATAGCCCATATCCTTACGGACATTTGGGACTTCCGCTAAAACTTCATCTAATCTATCAGAAGCATCTTGTTGCTTAAGCTGATTGATTAAGTTAGAAAGCATACCGCCTGGAACTTGATATTTAATGATGTTAGCGTTAACGGATAAAACTTTTGGATTTAATAAACCGTTAGCAATATATTTAGCCTTAACAGGAGCAAGTTTAGCGGCCGCAGCATTGAGCATAGCGACGTTTAACTTTGGATCATATTCAGTACCTTGTAAGGCAAAGTTAAGTGATTCAGTACATGGTTGAGATGTACCACCACTCATTGGACTAATAGCGCAGTCGACAATATCAACACCGGCTTCGATGGCCTTTAAGTATGTCATTTCACATAAGCCACCTGTACAGTGTGAGTGTAATTCGATTGGTAATTTGGTGTTCTTTTTCAAAGCACTGATTAACTCATAAGCAGCGTTTGGCATCATAACACCAGCCATATCTTTGATACAGATGCTATCAGCACCTAATTTTTCGATTTCTTTTGCTAAGTTAACGTAGTATTCAACAGTGTGAACTGGAGAAGTTGTATAACTTAAAGCAATTTGGCATTCACCACCATATTTCTTGGTGGCTTTAACAGCGCATTCTAAGTTACGAATATCGTTTAAAGCATCGAAGATACGAATGATATCAATACCATTCTTGATGGATTTTTCGACGAACTTTTCAACGACATCGTCAGCGTAGTGTCTGTAACCGAGGATGTTTTGACCACGGAATAACATTTGTAATTTGGTTTTCTTACAAACTTTCTTAGCTAATCTAAGTCTTTCCCATGGATCTTCGTTTAAGAATCTTAAACAAGCATCAAATGTGGCACCACCCCAAATTTCAATGGCGTGGTAACCGACTTGGTCAAGTTCTTTAAGCGCACAAAGAACTTCTTCGGTGTTCATTCTTGTGGCGAATAATGATTGGTGGCCATCTCTTAGGCCAGTTTCGACAATTTTAACACCCATAATTTTTCCTTATTCAGCTTTAGGACCAGCTTTGACTAAGGCTTTGCCAGCTTCGTTACTTTCGTATTTGACAAAGTTCTTAACGAATCTAGAAGCTAAGTCAGCGGCTTTAGCATCCCAATCAGCTGGGTTAGCATATGTATCTCTTGGGTCTAAGATCTTTGGATCGACACCTGGTAATTCAGTTGGGACTTCAAAATCAAAGACAGGAATTTTCTTTGTTGGAGCTTTGTTGATAGAACCATCTAAGATAGCATCGATGATACCACGTGTATCTTTGATGGAAATACGTTTGCCTGTACCATTCCAACCAGTGTTGACTAAGTATGCTTTAGCACCACTTAATTTCATCTTCTTCACTAATTCTTCAGCATATTTTGTTGGATGTAATTCCAAGAAGGCTTGACCGAAGCAAGCGGAGAATGTTGGAGTTGGTTCTGTAATGCCTCTTTCGGTACCAGCGAGTTTCGCTGTGAAACCACTTAAGAAGTAATATTGTGTTTGTTCTGGAGTTAAGATGCTGACTGGTGGTAAGACACCGAAAGCATCGGCACTTAAGAAGATAACGTTCTTAGCGTGTGGGCCATGGCTGATTGGTTTAACAATCTTTTCAATGTGATTGATTGGATAGCTAACACGTGTGTTTTCTGTTGTGCTCTTATCAGCGAAATCAATTTTGCCGTTAGCGTCAACAGTAACGTTTTCTAATAAAGCATCTCTACGGATAGCGTTATAGATATCTGGTTCACTATCTTTATCTAAGTTAATGACTTTAGCGTAGCAACCACCTTCGAGGTTGAAGACACCATTGTCATCCCAGCCGTGTTCATCATCACCGATGAGTAATCTCTTTGGATCGGTGGATAATGTGGTTTTGCCTGTACCGGATAAACCGAAGAAGATGGCGGTATTTTCACCATTCATATCGGTGTTAGCGGAGCAGTGCATTGAGGCAATGCCTTTAAGTGGTAAGTAGTAGTTCATCATGGAGAACATACCTTTCTTCATTTCACCACCGTACCATGTATTTAAAATGACTTGTTCTCTACTTGTGATGTTGAAGGCAACACATGTTTCAGAGTTAAGTCCTAATTCTTTGTAGTTTTCAACTTTAGCTTTAGAAGCAGTATAAACGATGAAGTCTGGTTCAAAGTTCTTTAATTCTTCTTCTGTTGGCTTAATGAACATATTTCTAACGAAATGTGCTTGCCATGCGACTTCCATAATGAAGCGGACGGCCATTCTTGTATCCTTGTTAGCACCACAATAGGCATCAACAACGAACAATCTCTTTTCAGATAATTCCTTTTGAGCAAGGGCTTTGACTTTAGCCCAAACATCTTCACTCATTGGGTGGTTATCATTTTTATAACCTTCTGAAGTCCACCAAACTGTGTTTTTGCTGTTTTCATCGACGACAATGTATTTGTCCTTTGGGGATCTACCTGTGTAGATACCAGTCATAACGTTAACAGCGTTAAGTTCAGTAACTGTACCTTTTTCATAGCCTTCAAGGCTAGCTTTTGTTTCTTCTTCGAAAAGAAGTTCATAAGAAGGGTTATAAACCACTTCTTTTACATTTTTGATTCCATATTTACCTAAATCAATATTTGGCATATGTTTACTCCTCTTTCTAAGCGTTTAACCCAAAAACGCCCAAATCGGAGACATTGTATCACAGGTATTAATAAAAATTAATAAAAAAGCATCATTATATAAAAAGTTGAATATTTTAGTAGTCGGTCTAAAATTATTAGTATGGGTCAATTTTTAGTTGCTATTATCATAATTTTTCCAGTCTTACTACTAGCAGGACTTATTTCTTTTATCGCTTTTGGTGTTATCGATTTAATTAAAGGCTTCTCTGGTCAAAAAGCACCAAATCGTATCGCTAGAGGATTTACTTTTATTGCTATATCACTAGTGATTGTGGGAGCGTTTTTAATCGTTCTTTCTTATCACGCGAGCACACCAATCGCATTCATGTAATTTTATGAACAGTAAACTTTTTAAAGCTATCATGTATGGTCTTTTAATCGCGGGACTTATCAGTGTCGTGGTTTTAGTCATCATCTCTATCGTTTTACACGATCAAGCATCAATTATTACTTATATTGAAAAGGAGCTTTGGTAATGGATAAGAAGAAGTTAGTAAAGCAAATTTTAAGTATCGTTGGTGTGGTTTCAGCGTTCGTTATCACAAATGTTTTTATCTATTATGTTTTCACTAATCGTTGTATTAATGACTTTTCAAGTCAAATGCAGGCTAAAAGCGTCGAAGTAGATGAATATTTACCATTCGCTAAAGAGACAAAAATTGTGAAAAAAGAAGGCACCAAATTAGATGGTGCTTTACCAAAGATTGACGGCGCTGCCGCTTTAGTGCCTGTCTTTAATTCATTCGTTTATTCTTTATATCCAGAAAATTCCGTTAAATATGAAAACGGTGACTTCACCGCTGATTCAGCACTTCAATATCATAACACCCGTGGCGCATTTAAAGGCATTGTAGACGGTGATGTTGATATCGCTTTCTGCGCTTCCCCTAACAAGGATCAAATCCAATATGGTTTAGATAAAGGTGTGGAATTAGAGTTAACACCAATTGGTAGAGAATCATTCGTGTTTATAGTGAACACTAATAATCCAGTTGATAATTTATCAATGCAGCAATTAAAAGATATCTTCACTGGAAAGATTACTAACTGGAAAGATGTTGGAGGCGCGAACCGCCCTATCAATGTTCTTCAAAGAAATAAAGGCAGTGGTTCACAAACTGCTTTAGAAAAATTAATTGGTGAAGAAGTTAAACCAAATATGTTTGGCCCACTAGGGGCATCAATCGGTTTCTCCTTCAGATTCTATGTTGAAGAATTAACCAAACACGGGCACATCAAAATGCTTTCATTAAATGGTGTCTATCCAAATAAAGAAAACGTTCAAAACGAGTCATATCCAATCGTTTCTAACTTCTATGCAGTGACAAGAAAAGGAGAAACAAACCCTAATGTTCAAAAAGTATTAGACTTTGTACTCTCCCCTACTGGTCAAGAAATTATCGACGAAGTCGGATACGTAAGTTTATAAGCAAAGAAAAAGGCGGACCGCTATTAAGCGTGTCCGTCTTTTAATTATGCGTTTTTGAATATCCTACGCCAATTTATGAAATTAGTAAAACGAAGCGGATAATCACAATCATCGAATTCTTGGTATGGATTATCTGCTAGTTCCGAAGTGTACTGATCTATTCTACAAAATGGTGTATAGATAGACATGCCGTTTGCTCGGCCAACAACATTGCTGCCCGTAGCATTGTCACAAATAACATTTTTATAGCAGGAAATGGCATCGTCAATAGCATTAGTACCTATGAAAGTAGTAATGTAGTTGTTATTCCTGAGGTTGTTTAAAAAATCTAACCCATCAATTGTTTGATCTTCTTGGAAGGAATTTCCAAAATGTTTGCTTTGCCTAATGACAAACCCCAAAGAACCATAATCGTCATGTCCGTCTACTGACAGTGGAAGTGTAATGTAGTTTTGTAACGTCTCTGCTAGATTTTCAAAAGCATCTTTGTAATCCTGCATTTTTGTTAGGTTAAGAACAGACATAGTTTGTCCTTTATCATCATACATTTCCCATAAATATTGAACGAAAGATTCAGCCATTACTGTTAAAATAGTCTCCGTATCTTGGTTGCTGTAAACTTCTTTAATCCAACAATCGTATTTGAGTCCATCTCCACTTACCCCTTCTTCACTTCCAACCATATATTTAAAATATTTAGAATTGAGTTCGGCGGTATCTTGAACTTGCATACTACATGCATCGTATGCCACAAATTCCAACTTTTCTTTGACACCATGCTGTGCAAAAGCATACTCAAGAGCATCTGTTATTGTCTTATTAGATACATTTGAAATTCCGTAAATACCAGCACCGTGGCAATTAAAAACGATTCCGGTTTTTCTGGCTGGGTATTTTGATAATCCCCAAAGCAAGAAGGAATTCATAGTTTGTCTTTCCGTAACATCGGTATTACTTGGCAAAAATTCATCTAGAACTAGATTTCCTTTTTCTAAATGGTAGCGGCCTGCACTATGATTATAGAAAATGGAGTCTTCTGGCCAGTTACTTGATTCATTAACCTGAAAGATAACGTTGACATCACTTGGATTAGCGCCAAGGTCGGTAATATCTCTGATATCTTCAAGCATAGCTTGTTCTAATCCATTGCGACTGTCCATGTAGATCATTATTGTCCATTCAGCATAGTCGTGTGGCAATGAAAAATGCTCATCTATTAAAATTTGGCAAATAGCATCATATCCGCCGAAGGAAAGATCGAGGACTTTATCAAAAAAGCATGCATAGTCGCGACCATCAAATCGTGCGTTCAATAATGCTTTCCACATTAATTTGTCACTTATATTAGCCTCTTCAGATTGAAGTATCTTAAGAAGAACACTGGTTACGCAGCATTCATAACGTTCACCTCTAGTTACGCTATAGCCAAGTCCAGCCGCTCTTTGGCTATAATCAACAGAAACATTTCTGAGAGGGTCATCATATCTCAAGTCACCAACACCAGGAACATCGATTTCATTCGCGTCGTATAGTTGAGAAGCGATTCCTATATATGTAGCCAATCCCTCCGACCAAGACAAATAGAACCCATCATCAGCCCCATACCTTTGAAATAAGTCTTCGTTTATTTCGTGCGGTTTGTACATTCCTGGCACATAGCATATTTCTAAAGAATCGCAAATATGATGACCATATTCATGGTTCAACACATCCCAGTTCTCAAAATCACCATATCTAACCCTTATCGCTTTTCCTTCGCCGGCATTATTTGAATAATGAGTGTCCATTGATGGATAGTGAACACGGCAAGAAGAAACGCCGTCTGTGAAGTTATTACAGTAAATATACGGGAGTCTTTCAGCTTGTGTAATTTCAAAGGCATTAGCTCTATCACTTCTGCCACAGTAGAAAGAAATATTGTAATTAACTGATAAGAAACTATTTAAATACGCTGTAGGAGTAGGAGTAATACGAGGGGAAAAGGCTCCTTCAAGAGAAAAACAATATGTGTAATCAATGCCATAATTGTCGTCGATTGCAACGGCATTGTTGATTGCTGTTAATCTTAGTTTAAGTTGGTTTAATTTAATTTTTGTGGATCTTTCATAACTAACTCGTAGACCAAAATCTCCGTTTTCATTTGTTTGTGTTGGGCGAAATAATGCCTCGGAAGGGCTAAGCAGTGAAGTGCTACTAGAACTTAAAATTTCAGTTTTAACACCAGCTAATGGATGAGATGTTCCATTTTTGTCATACCAAGTTGCATGGATGTTTATATCGACGCTTGGTTTAGTAAACATCTGTGTCATTAACGGTGTATTGTTATTTGTACAATTAATCGTCGTTCTTACGTCATTATTTCCATAAACAAAATCACCATATCTTTTTTCAGCATTGAATAATGTTAATTCAGAATACCCATAGGCATATCCTTGCAAAAGATTTTTTTCAGTAGATGTGGCTTCATAATCCATAAAATATTTAGCACGCGCATCGCTTTTAGAGAGCATAGAAACACTCGCGGATCCTTGCCTGACAAAAATATATGCTTTTGCCACCTCTCCACCATCAATACCAAATCCTATGTAATAATCACCATCATCATCAGGAATATTTATAGTGACACCCAAATCACCACAATAAGAAAAGTATCCCTCTAGTAGAGAATACGGGTCATCACGTTCCGTAATTGTGTTCCATGCTTTATTCTTTATCTGTATATCGGTAATGATTTCAAACCATCCTCCAGCAACGATTGAGCCTCGTTCATTACTAACATAAGCATAGGCGTGATGCTCATTTGGAGCACTGCAACAAGTAGTCTCTTCAGTTATCGGCTTGATTCGTTGAACAGTATTTTCGTTTTTGAAACTCCCAAAATTAGCAGCCAACGTACAGATAAGAGAAGCAATAATAATTTTTGAATGCATTTTTAGTACCTCCTTTGCATGAAAAATAGCAAACCGCTAATTATTTTGACCGTTGGATAGTGAAGACGCGCGAAAAAGATTAGTCTTTTTTCACCACAGTGCATGGTTACCAAACGGTTTTAATTATTCGGTTAGTGATCAATAAGCAATAAAACTAGTTGCAGTCGAATTTTTATTGCCTTTAATCTCCTTTCAATATAGTTTTTTAAAAAGGATAGTCAATAACATTTAAAACTAATGGTAGCGCAAAAAATTTCGACACCGTCTAAATTATTTGTTTAGCGCTTTTAAAACAGGAAAAGCGCGTGAATGATGGCGTTTAACAAACTTACAAGTATTGGTTTTTGTTATCATGGTTTTTCTCATCAAAAAAGACGGACAAGCCTTGAAGCAAGTCCGCCTTTATAATTTTCAGTTTCTATTAATCGTATGTTTGAACTGAAAGATAATGTTGATTGCGAGCATTCATATCAACTCTGATATACATGCATTGATGATAGCTTAATGTCTTTGTAATTGTTGGAACCGTACCATTGCTATTAGCATAAATCTTTGTTGAAGAAGTTGTGCTGTCTGGAACAATATGATCAAAGATTTGAGCAACTTGTCCACTCCAGCCTGTTCCTTCAAGAATTACTTGTTGTGTATAACTATTGTTCTTCACAGAACGCACAACAATCCATTGATAGCGACGGTTGTTTGGTACTGAGACGCTTGAATGCCAGTGGCTTAAAACTTCAACGGCACCAGCCTTATTAATTTTCATAATATCTCCAGCATTAAGAGCTATTGTACCATTATCTCGATAGGCAACAGCTTTAACCGAGGCTTGAGCGCCAGAAAGATTCATAACGGCTTGAACCTCATTACTTGTTAGTTTATAAGAAGTTCTTGGTAATGAAACTTGGATTGTGTAGGTATCTCCATTGACACCGGTGAATGTTAATTTAGCATAGTCAGCAGAAACAAGATTGATAGCGCTTGAACTTGCAAATCTAATTGTCCAAGAATTATCTGCGACTGAATTAGTGGTAATTGATGTGTATTGGAAAGTTTTGTTTTCGTAGATTTCTTGGTTGAGCAAAGCGTAGACGTTTTGTGCAGAAGTGCTGGTATAATTAATCACTCTATATAAGAGCCCATTGACATCCTTTTCACCAAAATATGGAAATGCACTCATTAGGCTAAACATTGTTTGATGTCCAAGAGCAATGTTGTCGTACGATCTACTTACGTTATCCATCAATTTAATCATGATGCTGGTAACTGTTTTTTCAATGGCTTGATTGGATATTTGATTATGATTAGTGCCACTGGCTGGAATATTGTAATTCACATAAACGCCATCTTGTGGATCATTATAGATATAGTCGCCAACGCCATAGACATTGTTGATTCCAGAATACATTTGTGAAGCTAGCGCAATATATGTTGCTAAACCTTCAGCATAGGCATATCTCTTTGCATCTGTGTAGTTAAAACGATTCGCTAAGTTTTCATCAATGTTATGTTCAAAACCATTGCCGTAGTAATAGCACAAATTCAATTGATCAGAAAGATAGTGACCATATTCATGGTTTAAAACATCCCAGTTTTCAAAGTGGTCTTTTCTAATGCTAATGACGTCGTCATACCAATCATATTGTGTTTCGACGCATGGATAATATGTGGTTGCAGCTGAAACAGGGCGGTTCATAGCCTGAGCGTAGTTACAAGGAACTCTTTGAGCTTGGGCGATTTGGAAGGCATCCGCTCTATCACTAAAACCACTATACATATACATATCAATTTTGATTTGAGAATAGGATTTTATGTATTCTGAGCGTGTACTTTTATACATGCAATTATATGCAACTTGAGCATTATCCAAAATCCTTACAGCGTTGTTAGATGCTGCAACTTGAACTCCGAGGTCTTTGAGAGAATAATTGCTTGCTTGTGATTGTGTTATAACGTAGGTGTAATAACCATCTTCACCTGTTACCGTTGTGCTTGATAACGGATTAATACGACTTCCATTTAAGAATAAACCGACGTCCGAACCAGCGACTGGGTGATCAAAATCATACGTATCAACCCATTGCATGCGAACTTTAATTGTTATATTGCCACCATTTCCACTCGTTAAATATAATCCGCTATACTGGTCGTTACTATCATGATAGACATAGTTGTTATATTCTCTTTCTAACTGGTACTTTTCGCGTTTCTGCTGGTTGGTAAGACCTGTTCCATCAGACATCAATAGTTCTCTTTCGCTGTAGTTAAGTTCATAATTCATAAACATTTTTGAGCGTGCGTCGTGTTTGGATACCGTTGAAATAGATGTATGTCCATCTGAAGTGAAAGTGTAAACAGTAACTAATTCTTCATCCCCGACGCCAAAAGAAATGTAATTGTCGCCATTATCTTCCGGTGCATACAATCTAACAGCCAATTGACCATTTGGATAGTAGAAGAACTCTTCATACAAGTAGTCGGTGTCGGTGACAACCTCGATAACATCAGCAAGTTCATCACTTCCATAAATGTTAAAAAAAGCAGTGAAAAAATTGCCTGAATAGATGTAGTCTTCAGAAATAAATGCTTCAACTACATTTTGATTTGGAATACTGCTAACGCATTGTGTGTTTGCCTCTTGGTTTACCTCTTTGACAAGATTTGCGATTTTGCCATTGCCAAAGTTTGCCGCGAGCATACAAACAAGGGAAGCAATAATTACTTTTGAATGCATTTTTAATACCTCCTTTACATTAAAAAGTAACCCGTATTTTTATAGCAATCGTTTAGTTTTAGAGGGCATAACAAAAACATGTATATACCTCCCTTTCCACCATTATGTGTGGCAACCAAACGATTTTTCTTGTTTAGTTAGTGATCTAGGCGCAATAAAAATAGATGACATCTAACTTTTATTTCACTCAAATCTAATTTCAATATAACTCATTATTGCATATAGTCAACAATTATTTAAATGTGACAAAAGTAACAAAAAGTTTCGACACCGTCTAAATTATTTGTTTAGCGCTTTTAAAAGGCGAAAAGCATGAAAAAAGATGACAATTATCGAACTTTACAAGGTCCGATTTTTGTCATCGTTCTTTTTTGGTTTGTTATGAATTAATCTAACTATTTACCAGCGAAGAGATCCGCTAATTCTTTGTTGTTGTAGTTAGCAGCACCATAAGTTTCTTTGGCGTACTTTAAGCCATATTCATAGTCTTCTTTTGTGAAGGCGTTTGTGGCTTCGTTAGCAAAGATAACTTCATAGTTGTTTTGGAAGGCATCCGCAGCGGTGTGTCTGCAGCACATATGGGTGTGTAAGCCTGTGATAACAACTGTGGTGACGCCTAATTCTTTGAGTAATAAATCTAAGTCTGTTTGGAAGAAAGCGGAGTATCTTCTCTTTAAGATGACATAGTCTTTTTCAGAGATTGGTAATTCTGGAATAACATCAGCACCCTTTGTACCTCTGATAGCGTGATCGCCCCAGAAGTCTAATTCTTTATCGATACCCTTTAAGTGGGAGTCGTTACAGAAGATAACTGGAACGTTGTTCTTTCTTGCTTCTTCTAATAATTCTTGAGTTGGTTTAACGATTGCTCTAGCGTTATCACAGCCTAAGGCACCGGTAACGAAGTCATTGAGCATATCAACTACTAAGATTGCGTATTTCTTGTTCATATTTCTAAAAACCCTTCTTTAAACACATTGGCTATATTTTATATATAAATAAGGAAAAGTAAAATATTTTTTAAATATAAAAAAGGTCACACTTTCGTATGACCTATTAAAGTTGAATATTACAAACTATTTTGCTTTGCCTTGGTTAGCAACAGCTTCCATTTGTTTTCTTAATTCTTCTTCGTCCATTAAGTAGTAGTGATTGATGGCTTTCATATTGTCATCGAATTCATACACTAGTGGGACACCTGTTGGGATGTT
>JBGUMU010000017.1:0-8695 GCA_045116995.1 Bacilli bacterium | reverse complement strand
CCATTACCTAAGACTTTTAATCCATTATATTCTTTTTTGAGTAAACCGACTTCTTTTAATAAGGCTGGAGTAACCACTGTTCCGTCTTCGAATCTTTCTAAGGCAGAAACATTGATGGTTGCATAATTGACATGATTAACATTCTTGAAGCCACGTTTTGGTAAGGCTCTCCAAAGTGGTAATTGACCACCTTCGAAACCTAAGGCAACACCGCCACCACTACGGGCGTTTTGACCTTTGTGACCTTTACCAGCAGTTTTTCCGTTTCCGCTACCAAGGCCACGACCTTTACGGTAGTGTTCGAAACGGCTACCTTCTGTTGCTTGAAGTTCATGTAGTTTCATAAATGCACCTCCTATTTCTATTTATAAGGAATAATTATTGTTTATTCTTTGCCACGAAGTTCTTTCATAACTTTGTAGCTCTTGAGGTTGTTCAAGCCTTGGTTTGTCGCTCTAATGATATTGATTGGAGCACGGGAACCATAGACCTTACTGCAAACGTTTTGAACACCGGCGAGTTCGAGGATAGCTCTCACTGGACCACCAGCGATGATACCAGTACCTTCTGGGGCTGGTTTTAAGTAAACGTTACAAGCACCGTATTTGCCAACGATTTCGTGAGAGATTGTTTGACCTTTCACGAGGTGAAGTTTGAAGAGGTTCTTCTTTGCAGCTTCACTAGCTTTCTTAATGGCATCTGGAACTTCAGCAGCTTTACCAACGGCGAAACCGTAACGGCCTTTGTGATCACCGATAACCACGAGGGCGGTGAATTTCATACGACGGCCACCTTTAACGGTTTTGCTAACTCTGTTGATGAAAACAACACGTTCTTCAAATTCTTTTGGTTCGTCTCTGCGTTCACGTCTTTCACGTGGGCCACCTTTACGGTCGCCACGTCTGTTATCACGACGTTCACGTCTTTCACGAGGTTGTTGATTTTGTTCTTGTGGAGCAGCTTCTGGAGCGGCTTCTGCAGTAGCTTCTTCAGCAACTGCTTCAACTTTCTTTTCTTCTTCCATTGTCTTTTCCTCCATTAGAACACTAAGCCGGCTTCACGAGCGGCTTCCGCTAAAGCCTTAACGCGGCCATGATAGATGTAACCACTTCTATCGAAGACAACGTTCTTAATCTTTTTGGCTAAAGCTTTTTCAGCGATATCTTTACCGACAGCGGCGGCGGCTTCAACGTTGCTACCATTTTCTAACTTTAAGGTCATGGATGAGGAAGCAACTAATGTAACGCCTTTAACGTCATCGATAATTTGAGCTTCAATATTTTTGTTAGAACGATAGAGACAGAGTCTTGGTGTTTCGGCAGTGCCGGAAATTTTCTTTCTCACACGAGCATGTCTTCTTAAACGAGAAACATTTTTGCTTGGTTTGGTTGTCATAACTCTTACCTCCTATCTTACTTACCAGCGCCAGCGCGCTTACCTTCTTTAGTGATAACCACTTCGTCTTTGTAACGAATACCTTTACCAAGATATGGTTCTGGTGGACGTACTTCACGAATTAAGGCCGCGGTTTGACCAACTTTTTGTTTATCAATACCTTCGACTTCAATATCAGTGGCGTTAGGTAAGGTGATTTTGACGCCTTCTTCTGGGTTGATAACCACTGTGTGGCTATAACCGGCCCAAATTTCAACGGCTTGGCCTTTCATTTGAGCTTTGTAACCGATACCTCTCATTTCTAATGTCTTTTTGTAGCCTTGGGAAACACCGACGACTGCGTTATGGACATTAGCACGAACTGTACCATGGTTTTGTTTAACTTGTTTGGTTTCATTTTCACGTTTGAAGGAAACAACTGTACCTTCGACGTTCATTTGAATACCTTTATTTAATTTCACTTTGAGTTCGCCTTTTGGGCCTTTGACAACGGCGAAACCGTTATCTTCACTCACTGTGACTCCGGCTGGGAGATCAATGTGTTTGTTACCAATACGTGACATTACTCATTTCCTCCTATTACCAGACGTAGCAAATTACTTCACCACCGATGCCAAGTGTTCTGGCCTTTGAATCGGTCATGACACCTTGGGAGGTGGAAATAATTGCAATACCTAAACCTTTAAGAACTTTTGGTAATTTTTCAAAGCCAACGTTGACTCTGAGACCTGGTTTAGAGATTTTCTTTAAACCGGAGATAACTCTTTCACCATTGAAGTACTTTAAGGTAATAGCTAATTCTTTTTTCACTTTACCAGTGACTTTGTAATCAGCGATAAAGCCTTCTTCTTTGAGAATCTTAGCAATTTCGACTTTCATCTTGCTGGAAGGCATCTTCACAGATTCATATTTTAACGCGTTAGCGTTTCTAATGCGGGTAAGCATATCCGCGATTGGATCAGTCATCATAAATTAATCGATATCCTCCTTTTCTTTACCAAGATGATTTCTTCATGCCTGGAATTTCACCTTTATAGGCTAATTCTCTTAAGCAGATACGGCATAAATGGAATTTGCTATAAACAGAATGTGGACGTCCACAGCGTTCGCAACGTGTGTATTCACGAACTTTATATTTTTGTGGGCGAGATTGTCTAACTTTTTGACTTGTCTTTGCCATGTTACTGTGAACTCCTTTCTATCTGTGGAATGGCATACCTAATAAATCTAATAAGGTATACGCTTCCGCATCGTTTTTCGCGGTTGTGACAATAACGATGTCCATACCACGAACCTTCGCCACTTTATCGTAATCGATTTCAGGGAAGATTAATTGTTCTTTAATACCAAGTGTGTAGTTACCACGACCATCGAAAGCGTTTTTGCTAACGCCACGGAAGTCACGGACACGTGGGAGAGCGATAGAGACTAACTTATCGAAGAAGTCGTACATTCTAAGACCACGTAATGTGACCTTACAACCGATTTCTTGACCTTCTCTTAATTTGAAGGTAGCGATAGACTTTTTCGCCTTTGTGATGATTGGTTTTTGGCCAGAGATTAATGTTAATTCACTGACCGCTTCTTCTAACTTCTTGCTATCTTGTGTAGCATCACCGACACCGATGTTGATGACGATTTTGCTTAACGCAGGAATTTGCATTGTGGAAGAGTATTGATATTTTTCTAATAAAGCTTTACGAACTTCGTTTTCATATTTGACTTGAACACGAGAGACGATAGCAGCTTTCTTATTGCCCTTGCTAGCTTTCTTGGCTTTTGGAGCAGCTTTTGGAGCTTCTTCAGCAGCAGCTTCAGCTTTTGGTGCAGCTTTAGGAGCAGCTTTCTTAGCAGGAGCTTTCTTTTCTTTTAATTCTTCAGCCATTTCAGCTTTCCTCCTTATAACACTGTACCGCTGGCCTTAGCATAGCGGACTTTTTTACCCTTGACTTCTTTGTGACCAATCTTTGTTGGCTTTTTGGTCTTTGGGTCAACCAACATAACGTTGGAAGCGTCGATTGGGGCATAGATTTCAACGATGCCACCATCTGGGTTCTTTTGTGTTGGTTTGTTGCATTTTTTACGAATGTTGACGCCATCGACGACAACACGGTTTTGTTCAGGAATCACTTTTTGAATTGTGCCAGTTTTTCCTTTATCGCGACCAGCGATCACGATAACTTTATCACCTTTAACAAGATTCATCGTTCTTCCTCCTTATAACACTTCTGGGGCGAGGGAGACAATTTTCATGAATCCTTCAATACCCTTTTCACGGAGTTCTCTGGCGACAGGGCCGAACACACGTGTACCTACAGGCGCGTTATCATCATTAATAACTACAACAGCATTGTCATCAAAGGCAATTGTTGAGCCATCGCGACGACCGATAGCCTTTTTGGTTCTAACGATGACGCATCTGACGACATCGCCTTTTTTAACTTTACCGTTTGGAATAGCGTCTTTGACGGCACATAAGATGACGTCACCGACACTACTAGATTTACGGGTTGAACCACCGTAGAGGGTGAAAGCACGAACGGCTCTTGCACCACTGTTGTCAGCGACAACGAGGTTTGTTTCCTTCTGGATCATAAACTATTCGGCCTCCTTTTCTTCAGTAGCTTCGACAGCGGCTTCAGCTTCAATAGCTTCTTCTTTTAATTCAGCTTCAGCTTCTTTAACTGATAATTCCGCTTTCTTATCGATGGAGACTAATCTCCAACGTTTTGTGGCACTTAATTTACGGGTGGCCATGATGGTAACTGTATCACCGACTTTAGCATCGTTGTTTTCATCATGAGCGTAGTACTTTTTACCGTATTTAACACGTTTACCGTATTTTGAGTGTCTTTTATGGGTTTCAACTAGGACGACGATTGTCTTAGCGTTTTTATCAGAGACAACGACGCCTTGAATGACGGTTCTCGCTTCTGTTTTTCTTTCCATCTAAGCAGTCCTCCTATTTGTTTTCTGCTAATTCACGTTCTCTGAGAACGAGATTAACTCTTGCGATGTCTTTTCTCACGGCGATGACATCTTCACCTCTTTCGAGGGCACCGACAGCTTTCTTTCTGCGGAGCTCGAATAATTGTTCCTTGAGTGAGTATAATTTTTCTTTTAATTCACTCGTAGAAAGTTCACGAACTTCATTAATTTTCATAACTATTACTCACCTTTCTTAATAATTTTGCATTTGATTGGGAGTTTGTAAGCCGCTAAGCGGAGAGCTTCTCTCATGTCTTCTTCAGCGACACCGCCGATTTCGAACATGACGCAGCCCTTACGAACGACTGCTACCCAATCTTCTGGTGAACCTTTACCAGAACCCATACGGACTTCAGCAGGCTTTTTAGTCTTAGCTAAGTGTGGGAAGATTCTGATCCAGATTTGACCACCTCTTTTGGTATAACGAGCGAGGCAGATACGGGCCGCTTCGATTTGACGAGTTGTGACCCAAGCACCTTCGAGAGCTTGTAAACCAAATTCACCGAAAGCCACTTTTGGAGCGGATTTGCAGTGTCCTTCATATTTGATGATATGTGGACGACGATATTTAACACGTTTTGGTTGTAACATGACTATTCTCCTTTCTCGTTATTTTGTTTCTTTTGGAGTTCAGGACGAATTTCGCCACGGCAGATCCACACTTTAACGCCTAAACGGCCATATTGTGTAGCAGCGTGTACGCAAGCGTAGTCAATATCACTTCTTAAGGTATGTAGAGGAATGACACCTTCACGATAGCCTTCAGCACGGGCGATATCGGCACCACCTAAACGGCCACTGACGGAAGTTTTGATACCTTTAGCGCCAGCTTTGCGGACTCTTTGGATGGCTTTCTTTTGCGCAGTTCTGAAACTCGCTCTTTCTTCTAATTGTTTAGCGATTTCGCTAGCAACGATTGTGGCATCTAAGTCAGGATTTTTGACTTCCACGACATCGATACGGACTTCAGCGTTCTTGAGTAATTTCGCTAATTGTTCTTTTAATTCATTAATATTTTTACCGTCTTGACCAATGACGACACCTGGACGGGCGACGAAGACCATGACGACCACAGTGTAACCTTTGTCGGTTTTGATTCTTTCGATTTCGACGTGAGAGAGTAAAGCTTCTTTGAGTTTCTTTTCTAAGAATTCACGAACTTTAACATCTTCGTTGAGGAACACATGGAATTCTTGATCATTAGCATACCAACGAGAATTCCAATTCTTGTTGACGCCAATTCTTAAGCCTACTGGATTAACTTTTTGACCCATTGATGTTTTCCTCCTATCTCATCTTGACCACAACTGTGATGTGGCTGCTGCGTTTGACTAAGCCTGAGGCTGAGCCTTTCGCTCTTGGTAAGTATCTCTTCATTCTTAAGCCATCGTTGGCATAGATTTGAGCGATGTATAATGCATCTTCATCCATACCGAAGTTGTTGGTGGCGTTAGCAGCGGCAGACTTGATTAATTTCATGACTGGTTCGCTAGCGGCACGGTTTAAGTTATCTAAGATACCTAACGCTTGTTTAACTGGTAAGCCTCTGACGAGATCGATAACTAAGCGAACTTTACGTGGAGTAACGCGGACGTTCTTCGCGATCGCTCTAGCTTCAGTTGGCATTGGCTTTTTAGGAGCTTCAGCCTTCTTTTCTTCTTTGGCTTTCTTTGGAGCTTCAGCTTTTTCTGCTTTTGGAGCAGCTTTTTTAGCTGAGGCTTTCTTTGCTTTAGGAGCTTCTTCAACAGGAGCTTCAACTTTTGTTTCTTCAACTACTGGTTCAGCAACCTTTTTGGTTGTCTTTTTAGCAGTTGTTTTCTTTGTTTCTGCCATGTATTAGACCCTCCTACTATTTACCGGCGGCAGCTGCTTTATCTTCAGCTGTGTGGCCTGTATGTCCAGTGAATTTTCTTGTTGGGGAGAATTCACCTAATTTGTGTCCGACCATATCTTCTGTGACATAGACAGAGATGTGTTCTTTACCGTTATAAACCGCGAATGTGTGACCCACGAATGATGGGTAGATGGTAGAACGGCGTGACCAAGTCTTAATGACTTCTTTTTTGTTAGCAGCGTTTAATGCATCGACTTTCTTCATTAAGGAAGCATCGACGAATGCGCCTTTTTTCAAACTTCTTGCCATAATTTCTATCTCCTTTCGCGATTACTTGCCATTTCTACGGCGAACGATTAATTTGCCGCTGGCTTTCTTGTTATTTCTTGTCTTGACGCCTAATGCACGTTTGCCCCATGGGGTTCTTGGTGCATCACGACCGACAGGACACTTACCTTCACCACCACCATGTGGGTGATCGTTTGGGTTCATGACACTACCACGGACTGTTGGTCTTGTGCCATACCATCTGGTTTTACCAGCTTTACCGAGATTGACGAGGTTCCAGTCTTCGTTACCGACTGTACCGATTGTCGCACGGCATGTTCCTAAGATTCTGCGGACTTCGCCACTCATTAAGCGGAGGGTAACATATTTACCTTCAGCACCTAACACTTGAGCGTAAGCACCAGCGGCTCTACATAATTGGCCGCCTCTACCAGGAACTAATTCGATGTTGTGAACTAATGTACCTTCTGGAATGTTTTTGAGTAAGCAGGCATTACCAGGCATGATATCAACTTCTTCACCAGACATAATCTTGTAACCAAGTTTGATATCTTTTGGAGCGAGAATGTATCTCTTCTCGCCATCAGCGTAGCTGAGTAAGCAGATTCTTGCGTTTCTGTTTGGATCGTATTCGATTGTCTTCACTACTGCTGGGATGCCATCTTTATTACGTTTGAAGTCAATAACACGATATTTGCGTTTGTGACCTCCACCAATGTGGCGGCAGGTAATCTTACCTTGATTATTTCTACCACCAGTTTTGGATAAACTGACTAATAAGCTCTTCTCAGGAGTGGATGTAGTGATTTCACCGAATGTCGAATTTGTCATAGCTCTACGGCTTGGAGACGTAGGCTTGTAAGTTCTAATTGACATTACTTTGTCCTCCTATAATTTGAATAAGTGAACTGCCTTATTCTTTGAATAAGTCGATTGCTTCGCCTTCAGCGACGGTAACAACGGCTTTCTTGAATCCAGAGATGCTACCAGCGTATCTGGTGCCTCTGGTTGTTTCTTTGGCTCTTTGGTTAAGAACTTTCACGTCTGTAACTTTGACTTGGAAGATTCTTTCGAACGCTAATTTGATTTCTGTCTTGTTAGCGCTATCGAGCACTTTGACTGTGACCTTGTTTTCGTTTTGCATTAAGGCCATTGTTTTTTCGGTGATTAATGGTTTAACGATAACTGTGAAGTCTTTTTCAGTCGCTTTTGGGAAGCGGTTAGCGGCTTCTGTTTTCTTTTTGGCTGCCATATTACTTTAATGCCTCCTCAACTGTCTTAATGCTAGCTTTGCTCATAACGAGGTTATCAACATTTAATAAGTCAACAACACTGATGTTATCGCTTGTGACAACTTTGGCGAATCCAACGTTGCGGGAGCTAGCGAAGATTTCTTCTGTGATTTCATCGACGACGACGAGAGCTTTACCACCAACTTTGATAGCGTCCAAGAAGTTAACGAAGTTTTTGGTTTTCTTTTCATCAAATTTGATTTCATCGATGACTAAGAGTCCATCTTTAACTTTTAAACTTAACGCGGACTTGAGCGCAAGTTTATGTTCTTTTTTGTTTTGGGAAATCTTGAAGTTTTGATTTCCAACTGGTCCGAAGACTGTTCCGCCACCGACCCAGATTGGGGAGCGGCTGCTACCTGCACGAGCGCGGCCTGTGCCTTTTTGGCGCCATGGCTTTTTACCACCACCACTAACTTCATGTCTGACTTTAGTTTTAGCGGTTGCTTGTCTTTGGTTAGCTTGTTCTACTTGAACGGCGTCGAACATTGCTTGTTGATGTGGTTCAATACCGAAGACTTCAGCATTGAGGTTCATCTTGGAGACTTCTTCGCCAGCCATGTTAAGGACTTTAACACTGACGGTTTTCTTTTCTGCCATAATTACTGTTCTCCTTTCCGTTCTTATTCTGCGGCTTCAGTAGCTGGAACTTCTTCGACTGGAGCTTCTTGAGCAGGAGCTTCGACGACTGGTTCTTCAGCAGCAACTGGAGTGCGATCGATAAGTGGTTTAATCACTTCTGGATGTTTGACATCTTTGATAGCGCTACGTAAGACAACGATTGATTTACGAGCACCTGGGATACCACCTTTAACTAAGATGTAGTTCTTTTCTGCATCAACAGCGACGATCATTTGATTGAGGACTGTTGCAGATTCGTTACCGTAATGACCGGACA
>JBGUMU010000016.1:0-19188 GCA_045116995.1 Bacilli bacterium | reverse complement strand
CTTAGCGTTAGCTCTTTGACTTTCACCAGTCATTTGTCCTCTTCTACGAGAGATATCACCTAAGACATCACCATAGTATTGTTCTGGAACAGTAACTTCAATCTTCATGATTGGTTCTAAGATAACTGGTTGACATTTTTTAGCGGCTTCTTTTAAGGCCATAGAAGCAGCAATCTTGTAAGCAGCTTCGGAGGAGTCGACATCGTGGTAACTACCATCAAAGAGAGTAGCTTTGATATCGATTACTGGGAAGCCTGCGAGCATACCTCTGTTGAGGGCATCTCTTAAACCGTCTTCAGTTGGTTTGATGTATTCCTTTGGAACAGTACCGCCAACGATGGCATCGACGAATTCAAAGCCTTTGCCTTCGTTTGGTTCGAAACGGATCCAGACGTGACCGTATTGACCACGACCACCACTTTGACGGACGTATTTACCTTCACATTCGCCTGTACCTTTAATTGTTTCACGATATTCAACTTGAGGAGCACCAACGTTAACTTGAACGCCGAATTCTCTCTTCATTCTATCGACGATGATGTCTAAGTGTAATTCACCGACACCAGCGATTAAGGTTTGGCCTGTTTCAGCATTTGTTCTCACACGGAAGGTTGGATCTTCTTCGGCGAGTTTTTGTAAGGCGATGTTCATCTTTTCTTGGTCAGCCTTTGTTTTTGGTTCAACAGCTTCTTCAATAACTGGAGCTGGGAATTCCATCTTCTCTAAGACGATGGTATTACCGACATCACAGAGTGTATCACCAGTGATTGTGCTCTTTAAACCAACGACCGCACCGATGTCACCAGCGTGAAGTTCTGGAACTTCTTGACGGTGATTACTGTGCATTAAGACGACACGGCCAATTCTTTCTTTCACACCTTTGGTGGAGTTGTAGACATAGCTACCTGATTTTAATGTACCACTATAGACACGGACATAGGCTAAACGGCCAATGAATGGGTCAGTAGCAATCTTGAAGGCTAAGCAAGCAAGAGGAGCGTTGTCATCTGGTTCGCATGTGACTTCATTGCCACGATCATCTGTACCTTTCGCGTGAGCGATATCTAATGGGGATGGTAAGTAATCAATAACACCATCTAATAAAGGTTGAACGTTTTTGTTTTTGTAGGCGGAACCACAGAAGACTGGGTGGAATTCACCAGTTAAAACTGCTTTACGAATGACAGCTTTGGTTGTTTCTTCGTCTGGTTCTTGACCTTCTAAGACCATCATGAGGATATCTTCATCGAAGTTAGATAAAGCTTCGAATAATTTTTGTCTGAGTTCTAAGAGTTTTTCTTGATATTCTTCTGGAACTGGGACTTCATGTGGTTCTTCGTTCACATCAGAAGCATAAATATATGCTTTTTGTGTGATGACATCAATCCAACCTTTTAAGGTTGATTCAATGCCGATTGGGTATTGGACAGCTTCCGCATTAGCGCCTAAACGTTCTCTCAAGGAACGAACAGACATTTCATAGTCCGCACCGATAGCGTCGAGTTTGTTAACGAAGACGATACGTGGGACACCATATTTGGAACCTTGTCTCCAAACTGTTTCAGTTTGTGGTTCGACACCGTTCTTACCATCTAAGACTGTGATAGCACCGTCTAAGACACGTAAGGATCTTTCAACTTCGACTGTGAAGTCGACGTGTCCAGGAGTGTCGATAATGTTGATACGATTACCTTTCCATGTTGCAGTTGTAGCCGCAGATGTAATGGTAATACCTCTTTCTTGTTCTTGTTCCATCCAGTCCATTGTTGCGCTACCTTCGTGGGTTTCGCCAATTTTGTGGATTTTACCAGTGAAGTAGAGAATACGTTCAGTAGTTGTAGTTTTACCGGCATCGATGTGTGCCATGATGCCTATGTTGCGTGTATGTGCTAGATCATATTCGCGTGCCATAGTTCTACTCCTAACTGATTACCAACGATAATGTGAGTAAGCTTTGTTAGCTTCTGCCATTTTGTGGGTGTCTTCTCTTTTCTTAACTGACGCACCGGTACCATTCGCGGCATCGATGATTTCGTTAGCTAAGCGGTCTTGCATGGTCTTTTCATTTCTTAAACGTGAATAGTTGACTAACCATCTTAAACCTAATGTAACTTTTCTTTCTGGGGAGACTTCGGTTGGAACTGGGAAGTTCGCACCACCGACTCTTCTCATCTTAAGTTCGACTTCTGGCATGATGTTGTTAATGGCTGTCGCGAAGACGTCCATTGCTGGTTTGCCAGTTTTTTCTTCGATTTTCTTAAAAGCACTGTAGAGAATATTTTGTGCGGTGCCTTTCTTACCATCGAGCATAATTTTGTTGATTAAACGTGTGACTAACTTTGAGTTGTAAATTGGATCTGGTAAGACATCACGTTTGGTTGCATTTCCTTTACGCATAGTTTTACTACCTCCTATTCTTCACTCTTTGGCTTCTTAGTACCGTATAAGCTACGGCCTTGACGGCGAGCTTCGATACCAGCGCAGTCTAATGTACCTCTAACGATGTGATAACGCACACCTGGGAGGTCTTTAACACGGCCGCCTCTAATGATGACGGTACTGTGTTCTTGTAAGTTATGACCTTCACCACCGATATAGGCAGTGACTTCGTAACCGTTGCTTAATCTAACACGAGCGTATTTTCTTAAAGCTGAGTTAGGTTTCTTTGGTGTCATTGTACCAACACGGGTGCAAACGCCACGTTTTTGCGCTGCAGGTTGTGCTGTTTCTTTTTTCTTCAAAGAATTCCATCTTTGACCAAGGGCAGGGGCTTTGGACTTGAATGTCTTATTTTGTCTGCCTTGACGCACTAATTGGTTAATTGTTGGCATAATTGCTCCTTTCAATAACTGTTTCATAACGTGCACACCACAGTTCCTGGTGTATCGGTATCATTCCTTTAAAAAATGACCCGCTTTGGTCAGGGTGTGATTTGCACACGCTCATATATAATATATAAGGAATAAAATACGCGCAATAAAAAATATAAAAAACTACACACTAGTCCTGGCGTGTCATATATTGCAATTATAATAAAAACCACCGGTTTGACCCGATGGTTAATATTCACTTTAATCTTTTAGATTAGATTTCGTTGAAGAGGACGAAGGAAGCGGTATCAAATTTGATACGGTAGTCGGAGCAAGAAATTGAAACGACATCTTCTTCTGCGCCACTTAAGGCAAGTGATGGAGCAGCGACGAAGTCTGTGTGAGCTGTAGAGTTGATTGGTTCTCTATCGCCTTCGATTTCGACGTCTTGGCCGTTAACCTTAACAGCAAATGCTCTGTCATCGAGAGTTTTGCCATCACCAGAAGAGGAACCTTTACCTCTTAAGACTAATTGATAGTTACCAGCTTTTGGCGCTTTGATTCTGAAGCCGATGAACGCACTGTGTTCGTTCTTTGGTTCAATACCACCATCACTAGCTAATTTGGAAGTAGCATCAACACCTTCAAATGTTGGGAGTTCCCAGTTTTGAATGGAAATCTTAACACCAACTTTACCGGCAGTAGCATCGTTTAATGGGATGTATTGTTTGCCAGTAGTATTTGTTTGAGCTTCACCTTCGGTGTAGTTACGTTGTAATGGTGTTAATAATGGGTTGGCTGGTTTATTAACTGTAATGGAGATTTCGCCAGCTTTGTAGCCATCTTTCTTGGCAGAGATTTTAGCTGTACCAGCACCAACGGCGGTAACTAAACCTTCACCGTCAACAGTAGCAACTGCTGGAGCAGAGGATTCCCATGTGACGCCTTCGACATCAGCGGTTAATTTCACTGTTTCATCAACTTCTAAAGTCTTTTTATTGTCAGCAGCAGTAACCTTAATGGATGGAAGGGCAGATGATGTTTGTTGGCTGTTTGATTTTGGAGTATTGCCTGAAGAAGCAGGTGTGCTATTACAAGCAACAGCGGTAAGGGCCAATAAAATAACTAAAGCACCTAAACCTTTTTTCATTTTCATATTAAATGTTCCTTTCTCAAAAAACTAAAACCGACGTATTAGTTTTCTTTTTCATTATCAAGATATTGTCTTGTTAATCGTATTATGCACACATGCGCGATTAAAAGCAAGTAGAAAAGTTGCCGTTTACTAAAAAAGAGCTGTGTTTATCAGCTCTTTTCATTGGTTTTTTGTTTTGATTATTTTTTATTAGCTTCAAGATAATCAATGACATCTTTAACGGTGACGAAGTTCATTGGTTCATCAAAGGAAACACCAAATTCATCTTCGATGGCCATCGCAAACATCATGATACCTAAGGAGTCGAAATGGAGATCATCCACGAGTTTAGTATCTAAAGTAACGTTATCTAAATTAAGATCTGGATCAACGTTTTTCATTAATTCTTTTAATTTTTCTAACATGATTATTTACCTCAACCTCAATAGTTTACCAAAATCGTAAACTTCTATCAACGAAGAGCGTCCTCTCTTTCTTTTTTGGTTAAAACTGCTTCACCACTAGCATGATTTAACATCATTCTAGAGATATTAACAATTGCTCTTTCGTCAGAATTACCGCGCGCTTTAATAATAAGTTTGCGCGCACCCAAGACTAAACCACCACCTAAAGCAGAGATATCATAGGTCTTCATTAAGTATTGAGCGACTTCCATGAATTCTGGTCTTTCTCTCTTTTTAGAGAGTTTGACAATATCAGTAATAAGTTGTCTAGCGACACCTTCCACATTCTTAAGAACTTGGTTACCAGCGAAGCCATCGCAGACGATGACATCACAATCACCCGTTAATGTTTGGTTACCTTCAATATTACCGATGAAGTTAATGGTTTCGTCTTCTTTGAGAAGAGGATATGTTTCTTTCACTAAGTGGTTACCTTTAGAGGCTTCCGCACCATTAGAGAGTAAAGCGACACGTGGAGATTCGATTTGATACATCTTTTTCATCAAATCAGAGCCTAGACGCGCGAAAGAGTGTAATTGTCCAGCGGAACAGTCAATCGTCGCTCCTGTGTCCACTAAAGCGGTATAGGCGCCCTTTCCGTTAGGAAGGACAGCGGCCATACATGGTCTTGTCTTGTTTTCGTCGCTTAAAAATCTAAAACTACCCATGAGAATAGCCCCACTGTTACCAGCGGTAATCATACCAGCGTAGTTCTCTTCTTGCTTACCCACTTCTTTCATCGCTAAGACTAAAGAAGCATTGGCTTTATTCATAATCCCAGTATATGGGTTTTCATAATTTGTAATTGTTTCTTCTGCATTAATAACTTTAATACGAGAAGCATCAAGACCTAGTTCATCCTTCTTTTCGTTCACGAGAGCTTCAGGACCAACGAGGGTGATAAATAAGTTAGGGAATTCTTTTAACGCTAAAGAGGCGCCTAAAAGGACTGTTTCTGGGCCTTTATCGGAGCCTAATAAATCAATAACTATTTTATATTGTTCCATAATATACTTCCTTTATGCGGAAGATATTATAGCACATCAATCATTTAACAAGTTAAAAATCGGGAATAACTAATTGATTTTGCTTAAAGTTTCAACATAGCTCAATACAGAGTTGTATTTATCCACGCCAATGTTGAAGGCATTAATTTCTTCGCTTAAGTTTGCATTACCTATTCTCACAACCAAGTGACCACTACTAAATAGATGTAAGTAAACACATTTACCACCAAAATCAGCGAATGTATATGGAATAGCTATACTGCTAATGCCTGGAGTTGAAGCGTATTGTTCATAGTCTTCTGGATCGTTAGCGACGTATGTATCACTGAGCAAATAACCATTAACAGTGTCTTTATCAGCTTCTTTATATTTTTCTTCCTTACCAGTAGAGTCTTTGTAGACAACAATTGGATCGGCTGGTTTAGCACCGTTGAGTAAATTGGTCTTATCTAAGAAATCACCAAGGGTGGAATATTCAAAGTATGAATTAGCACAAACGTAGTAACTATTTTTTGTAGGGAACTTCATAGCGACAAATGATTTATAGAAATAACCACTGATCTCGTAGACTTCAATTTTATCTCCTGGTCTTTCATCATCTATTTCTATTTCACCAAGAAGGATACCTAATTTGCTATCACTAACGGACATATAGTCATAATCAGACTTAACGGATTGATAAGGTAAGAAGTCATATTTAGCACCTTGGAAGGTAATACCAGTTGGATAACCTTCTGGAGTGCCATAATCACCATTACCACCCAACACTGTTGACGAACTATTAGAATTCATTGCTTTGTCTTGTGAGGTTTCTGCTGGAGCGGCAGTAGAATAATAAGTTCCTTCTCCTTGGTTGCTCTTGGCTGGAGAGGCAGCGTGACTTCCAAGACGACTAATAAGGCTAATAGAAGCCACAAAAGTCACTGCGGTCATAGCAACAGCAGGTACAGCAATCTTGGTCCATAAAGGAATTCTAGAGAAAAATGATGGTTTATTAACGTGATATGGATTATGGGCAAACTTATCAAGTTTCTTCATCCCGCGTTTTCTTAATTTCTTTTCTAAATCATTCATCCTAACGCAGCTCCTTTCTGAGTTTTTCTAATGCCTCAGCATATAGCTTTCTAGCGGTGCTTTCTTTAATACCTGTTAATTCCACTATTTCGGGCCAGGTATATTGGAAGACAGCCTTGTAATAAGTGACAATAGTCTCCTTATTAGTGAGGAGAGGTTCTAACATATTGAGCATGACATTGTATTGGTCAGTTTCACCATACATCTCATCAATGACTTCACTATTAGCGATTTCTCTTTTCTTTTTCAAGAAATCAAGGGCTTGGTTTCTTGCAATCGCGGTTAAGTAAGTTTTTAGGCTATTAGGATCTTTAATGTTGCTCCTATTATTGATAGCCTTAATGAACGACTCACTTAAAACATCTTCGCAATCTTCTGGAAGAGAGATATAGGAAGCGATGACGAAGTACATTAAATTCTTGTACTCGTCATAGACCTCACCAATTGCTTCTTGCTCGCCTTGGATGAAGCCTTGGATGGTTTTTGACGAAATGCTCATTTGCACCTCTCACTAATTAAGACGAATTAAAATAGAAAATCTGTTACAAAATAATCTAGTTAATCGTGATTGATTATCTAATATGTTGATAACCACTTGTAATTTTGCCAAATAAAATGTTTATTTTCAAACTATTTATATAAGAAAAAGAGCCATCGGTTGATGACTCTTATTGTTTGATAATGTTTAGACTACTTTTTGTCTTCGTCGAGGACACGAATCTTTTCGTTAATTTCTTTAACTTTTCTTTCGTGTTCTTCAACGTATCTATCGCTGACTTCTCTCATGGTTTCTTCGACATCGAAGTTATTGGAGATTTCATCAGAGATGGAATCGTTCACTAAGCCACGACCCGCTGGGATAAGGTGACCAGTAATAACGTTTTCTTTTAAGCCGTGTAAGTAGTCAGTTTTGCCCTTGATAGCAGCATCTGTTAAGACACGGGTTGTTTCTTGGAAGGAAGCCGCGGATAAGAAGGATTCTGTTTCCAAAGCAGACTTTGTAATACCAAGAATTAATGGTGAGAAGACCGCTGGGTGTTTGCCACTTAAGATGGCATCAGTGTTCTTCGCGGTGAATGTATTAACGTTCACACGTGTACCGCTTAACATATCGGTATCACCAGCTTCAATGACTAAGACTTTTCTTAACATTTGTCTGACGATAACTTCAATGTGCTTATCGGAAATACCGATGGATTGCGCACTATAAACCTTTTGGACTTCTTTTAAGATGTAGTTTTCAACCGCTGTAACGTCAGCGACTTCAAGTAACTTCTTAGGTGAGATAGCGCCTTCAGTGATCTTACCGCCGTTTTTGACGAAGTCACCTTTCTTAACTCTTAATCTTGCACCGAAGTTTGTGGTGTATTCTTTTTCATCAAGATCGTTCTTAACGGTCACTAAGTAGCAACCATTCTTTTCTTCAATCTTGGTGACTGTACCAGAGATTTCACTAATTAAAGCTTCACCCTTTGGAGTACGAGCTTCGAATAATTCTTGAACACGAGGTAAACCTTGAGTAATATCAGAGCCCGCAACACCACCGGTGTGGAATGTTCTCATGGTTAACTGTGTACCAGGTTCACCAATTGATTGCGCTGCCATAATACCAACAGCTTCACCAACTTGGACTCTTCTACCGGTCGCTAAGTTACGACCATAGCAGTGGACACAGACACCGTCTTTTGTTTCACAACCAAATAAGTTACGAATGACGACGGATTTAATACCAGCGCCCACGATAGCTTTAGCTTCATCTTCGTGGATCATGGTGTTACCCTTGACAATGACTTCACCAGTTTGTGGATTGACGACATCATTGAGAGCGAAACGACCAACTAATCTATCTTCGAGTTTAACGATGACAGCATCTCTAGCGGAGTCTCTGATTTCAAAGACTTCGAAGCCGTGGTCAGTGCCGCAGTCTTCTTCTCTGACGATAACGTCTTGAGAAACGTCGACTAATCTTCTAGTTAAGTAACCAGAGTCAGCGGTCTTTAACGCGGTATCAGCACCACCCTTACGAGCACCGTGGGTGGCGATAAAGAATTCAGACACGTTCATACCTTCACGGAAGCATGATTTAACTGGGAGTTCGATAGTAGAACCAGAAGTACTACCCATCAAGCCTCTCATACCGGCTAATTGGAGAATATTGGAGATATTACCACGAGCACCGGAATCAGACATCATGAAGATTGGGTTACGTGTATCTTGTTTGAATTGAACTTCAAGTTTCTTTTGAACTTGGTCTTTAACTTTTTCCCAGACTTCAACGACTTGTTTATGTCTTTCTTCATTGGTCAACATACCCATTTCGTATAATTCTTTTAAGTTCGCGACTTTGTTATCACCATCTTTTAAGATTTCTTCTTTGCCTTTAACAGCGTGGATATCACTTAAGGAGACGGTTAAGCCAGCGACTGTGGAATAATGGAAGCCTTGGTCTTTAATCTTATCCAAAACGGCAGATGTCTTTGGATTACCTTGACGATCATAACGTTGGAAGATTTCGTTAATGATAAGACCTAATTCTTTCTTCTTGAATGGTTTTAAGATTGGACGAGAAGCGATGAATTCAGGAATATTTGTACCACGTGGGGCAAAATATGTCTTGACCACTTCTTGGTCGCCTCTTAAGGAAGCACTGCTCACTTCGTTTAAATATGGGAAGTCACTTGGGAAGATAAGGTTGAAGATTACTTTACCAACAGAGGTGATTAAGTAGCTCTTATTTTGTTCTTCAGTGAAATCCTTCTTCATCATCGCACTACCTAATAAGGCAATACGGTTATGTAAGTGAACTTGGTGTGTTTGGTAAGCTCTAATGACATCATCGACATCTTTAAAGACTTTACCTTCACTAGCAGCATAGAGTTCATATCTTTCAGCTTCTTCATCATCTTTACGAGCGTGTAACTCTTTAGCGATTCTTAAGAAGTCTTCTTTTGTGCTTTCAAGTGTTAAGTAGTAGTTACCAATAACCATGTCTTGGGATGGAGTAACGATTGGTTTACCATCTTTTGGACCAAGAATGTTATTACTTGCAAGCATTAAGTGTAAAGCTTCTTCTTGCGCCGCTTTGCTTAATGGGACGTGGACAGCCATTTGGTCACCATCGAAGTCAGCGTTGAAACCTGTACAAACGAGTGGGTGTAAACGGATGGCACGACCATCAACTAAGATTGGTTGGAAGGCTTGGATACCAAGTCTATGTAATGTAGGAGCACGGTTTAATAAAACTGGGTGCTTGCTAATGATTTCTTCGACGATATCGAAGACGACATCATCGTATCTGTCAATAATCTTATCGGCTTGTTTATGCGCGTTAGCGACACCTCTCTTTAAGAGTTCACAAGCGATAAATGGTCTTAATAATTGAATGGCCATTTCTCTTGGTAAACCACATTGATACATCTTTAAGAATGGACCAACAGCAATAACGGAACGACCAGAGTAGTCGACACGTTTACCAAGTAAGTTTTGTCTGAAACGACCTTGTTTACCTTTAAGAGCACTACTTAAGGACTTAAGGGCACGGCCACCAGGACCTTGGACTGGTTTATTTCTTCTACCGTTATCAATTAAAGCGTCAACGGCTTCTTGAAGCATACGTTTTTCGTTCATCAAGATAACTTGAGGAGAATTCATGTCAATCAACTTCTTTAAACGGTTATTACGGGAGATAACTCTACGATATAAGTCGTTTAAGTCGGAGGTAGCAAATCTACCACCATCGAGTTGTAACATTGGTCTTAAATCTGGTGGAATGACTGGAATGACATCCAAAATCATCCATTCAGGTCTATTGTCAGAGTTACGGAACGCTTCAATAACTTCTAATCTCTTAGTGAGTTTTTGACGGGATGTGGATTTTGTTTCCTTCATCTTTCTGTTGATTTCCGCAGCTTCTTTATCTAAGTCGACTTCTTGTAAAAGTCTCTTAATCGCAGCGGCACCTTCAGAGAATTCCGCACCTGTGTATTTGTTAATGAATCTAGCGACGGTTTGGAAGTCGAAGACTTCACCATGGTTTTCCATTCTGGCGATTAATTCTTCACTTCTGGCCCAATCATCGCTACCTTCTTGTAAGCCCCATTCCGCAGCGTTTTGTTGAATTTCTTTCACGACTGGGATAAAGACTTCACGACCGTTTCTTTCGTTGATGAATTCACGGTATGTGAGGACTGAGGATTTACCTGGATTTAAACAGATATGGGCAGCGTAGTATGTGACTTCTTCTAAGTGTTTTGGAGAAACATCTAAGATTAAGCCAATACGGCTTGGGATACCTTTTAAATACCAAATGTGTGAACATGGGCTAGCAAGTTCAATGTGACCCATTCTTTCTCTTCTAACTTCTTTAGAAGTGACTTCAACGCCACACTTTTCACAAACGACACCGGCAAATCTAATTTTCTTATATTTACCACAGTGACATTCATAGTCTTTGCTAGGACCAAAGATCTTTTCGCAGTATAAACCTTGCATTTCAGGTTTTTGGCTACGATAGTTTATGGTTTCTGGTTTTAAAACTTCGCCATGGGACCAACTACGGATTGTTTCTGGGGAGGCTAAACCGACTTTAATCGCTGCTAATCTTTTAACATCAAACATAATCTTTTATCCTCCTATTCTCCGAAGACGTCATCCGCCGAGCGAGATGACATACCGACGGCTTCTTCATCAACCACGGAATCACTACTACTGCCGTCACCAATTAAGTTACGGATGTTAGAGTTGATTCTTCTTTCTTCCTTCTCGGCTTCTTTAGCAAGAGCGTCCATATCGATGGCGTTACCTTCTTGGTCAAGAAGTGTGACGTTCATGGATAAGGCTTGTAATTCTTTAACTAAAACCTTGAAGGCTTCTGGAATGCCTGGTTTTGGTAATTGTTGATCTTTAATGATCGCTTCGTAGGTCTTTCTTCTACCGACGCGGTCATCGGACTTAATGGTGATGATTTCTTGTAAGACGTGGGCGGCGCCATAAGCTTCAAGAGCCCAGACTTCCATTTCACCAAATCTTTGACCACCATTTTGTGCTTTACCACCGAGTGGTTGTTGTGTAACTAAGCTATATGGACCAGTTGCACGAGCATGTAATTTATCATCGACCATGTGGACAAGTTTAATCATGTACATACAGCCAACGGTAATTCTTTCGTCAAATCTTTCACCGGTTGTGCCGTCATATAAGACAGTCTTGCCGGATGGATCCATTTTGGCTTTTTGCATCATATCCAAGATTTCTTCGTTGGTGATACCATCGAAAACTGGGGTGGCAATCTTATAGCCTAATTGTTTTAAGGCATAGCCTAAGTGAACTTCAAGAATTTGACCGATATTCATACGAGATGGAACGCCTAGTGGGTTGAGCATGATGTCAACTGGTGTACCATCTGGAAGGAATGGCATATCGCATTCTGGTAAGATACGGGAAATAACACCCTTGTTACCGTGACGACCGGACATCTTATCACCTTCGGAGATCTTTCTCTTTTGGACGATATAGACACGGACGACTTCGTTGACACCTGGAGGTAATTCAACGTCTTTGGATTTGCCTTCACGTTTGAAAATCTTAACGTCAAGAACGATACCAGCACCACCGTGAGGAACACGTAAGGAAGCATCTTTACCTTCATTGGTCTTTTCACCAAAGATGGCCATTAATAATTTGCCTTCTGGAGTTGGTTCGCTTTGGCCACGAGGAGTGACTTTACCGACTAAGATGTCGCCTTCTTTCACTTCTGCGCCTGGAACGATAATACCACGTTCGTCTAAGTTAGCTTTAGCAGCTTCGCTGACGTTTGGAATATCGCGGGTGATTTCTTCATCACCTAATTTTGGAATGCTTCTGCATTCGAGTTCATATTTTTCAATATGGATAGATGTATAAACGTCATCTTTCACTAATCTTTCAGACATAATAACGGCGTCTTCATAGTTGTAACCGTTCCATGTCATGAAGGCGATGGTGACGTTTTGGCCTAAGGCAAGATCACCGTTTTGCATGGCTGGACCATCAGCGATGATTTGACCTTTTTTAACTTTTTGACCAACTTTGACGATACTTGTTTGGTTGATACATGTACCTTGGTTGGATCTTTCGAATTTTTGAAGTTGGTAGATTCTTGGTTCATTGCTACCTTTTTCTGTCACTTCAATGGTGCGGGAATCGGTATAAGTGACGGTACCATCTTCCACGGCGACCACTGCTAAGCCAGAGTCACGGGCAATTTGATGTTCAAGACCAGTACCAACGAATGGCGCGTGTGGTCTTAATAATGGTAAGGCTTGACGTTGCATGTTAGAACCCATAAGGGCACGCATTGTATCGTCGTTTTCGAGGAATGGGATACAACCCGCAGCAATGGAAACGATTTGTTTTGGGGAAACGTCGACGTAGTCGACATCTTCTCTACTGGCCATAACGTTTTCACCTTTATAACGGGCGATAACTTGTTCGTCGAGGATTGTGCCATCAGCATCAAGGTTGATGTTGGCTTCAGCGATAACGTAATCCCATTCTTCATCAGCGGATAAATAAACGGAATCTTCTGGTTCGCTTAAGACACGGCATGTAGCCTTATCCACGCGTCTGTATGGAGTTTCAATAAATCCATATTTATTAATTTTCGCGTATGAGGCAAGGTTGTTAATTAAACCGATGTTTTGACCTTCAGGTGTTTCAATTGGACAAATACGACCATAGTGAGAAACGTGAACGTCACGAACTTCAGTACTAGCTCTATCTCTAGTTAAACCACCAGGACCTAAAGCGGATAATCTTCTCTTATTGGTTAATTCAGCGAGAGGATTGGTTTGATCCATGAACTGTGATAATTGAGAAGACGCGAAGAATTCTCTAATACTCGCAGATAATGGACGTGGGTTGATTAAGGCTTTTGGTTTGACATTGCCTAAATCAGAAATGGACATCTTTTGTTGGACGGTTTTAACCATTTTGGCTAAGCCTAAACGGAATTGGTTTTGAATCAATTCACCGACACAACGGATACGTCTATTACCTAAATGGTCGATATCATCGGTATCACCGAATCCATCCATGACATTTAAGAAATAGGAGAAACAGGCGAGGATGTCACTGATTGTCACATAGGAAACTGTGCCATTTAAGTCTGTACCAACAATGTTACAAACTTTCTTTTCACGATCGTTGTTGTAGACTTTGACAATGTTGACAATGCCATGGTCATCAAGCTTATCGTTGACTTTGAGTTTCTTCATGTGGGCACCCTTTTCGAAGAAGTCTTCATCTCTTAACGCATCGACATCAGCGGCGGTTAAGGTGTAGCCTTTCTTGAAGCGGACTTCACCGTCAGCGTCGACGAGGTTTTCCGCGAGGGTACGACCAGTTAATCTGTTATACACGCCAAGTTTCTTAATGTATTTAAAGCGGCCTGCTCTACCTAAGTCATAGTGTTTACCATCGAAGAATTTTTGTACTAAGAAATTGATAGTACCTTCTTCAGTAACTGGTTCACCTGGTTTCATCTTCTTGAAGATTTCCACTAAAGCAGCTTTAGCGGTTTTGATCTTTTGATCATCATCTTTTGCTAAAGTGACTTTGAGGGCTTCGGATTCACCAAAGAGTTTTAAAATGTCATTATTTTCTTCTAAGCCTAAAGCTCTTAAGAATGTTGTGGCATTTAACTTTCTTTGTCTATCGATACGGACACTTAATAAATCTTTAGTGCCACTTTCGAATTGTAACCAAGTACCACGACCAGGAATGAGGTCTGCTTCGTAAGTAACTTTGCCTGTCTTTATATCTTTTGTTAAAGACATGTATGCGCCTGGGGAACGAACTAATTGGGAAACAATAACACGTTCAGCACCATTGACGATGAATGTACCAGACTTGGTCATTAATGGGAATTCACCCATATAGACTTCAGATTCTTGGATTTCACCTGTGTCATGGTGAGTTAAACGTAACATGACGTAAATAGGCGCACTATAGGTGAGGTCTTGAGCTTTACATTGTAAGAATGTATGCTTTGGTTCACCAAAACGAATTGAGACGTAGTCAATTGATAATGTATTTGTATAGTTAACAATTGGGAAAGATTCTCTGAAGACTTCGTCTAATCCTTTTTCCTTAAACTCTTCGTATGATTTAGTTTGGATTTCAACAAGATTTGGTAAAGGTAATTTGCCAGAGATCTTACTGTAATCGTAACGATCATTGTTGAGTTTGTTTAAGTTCTCAATATTTCTAATCATATAATGGCTCCTTTTGCTTACTGTTTGCTCTTAGTTGCACGGTAGATGTAGTATCCCTTATCGCGTTTCAAGAGAGTGACATTACCGAAGATAGTTTCGATATATCGACTAGCACTTTCTGCGCCTTGGGCTTTTCTAATCACGATGTACAAAGAGCCGCCATCAATTAAATATTGCTTTGCCTCCTCATACATGCGGTAAGTAACCGTCTTACCCGCACGAATCGGTGGATTAACAACAATTGAATCATATGGTCCTTCAATCTTTTCATAGATGTCACTTTGAAGGATAGTGACTCGTGGGCTTAAGTTTAGTAATCCTGCATTGCGTTCACATAGCGCAACTGCGCGCGGATTAACATCAGCAAGAGTAATTCTTGCTTCTTCATGGGCTTTGGCAAGAGTTAAGCCAATCGTGCCATAGCCACAACCTAAATCGAGAATGTGATTTCCTAAGTCGAGGGGTAGTAAGACCTTTAAAAAGGCATAACTACCCGCATCGACATTATTCTTAGAAAATACACCATTATCAGTGAGTAATTTCATAGTGATGCCATTAATTTCAAAGGTGACCTCTTTGATGTTTGATACAAGATTGGGATCGTCTTGAAAATAGTGACTCATTAGGCGAAATTACCCCCTAAAAATGAAATTTGGAACTTACTTAACTTCGACTTCTGCACCAGCGGCTTCGAGAGCTTTCTTGTGTTCTTCAGCTTCGACTGGGGAGATGTGTTCTTTGACTGGAGCTGGAGCAGCGTCAACTAACTTCTTAGCATCCATTAAGCCTAAGCCTGTGATAGCTTGGACAGCTTTGATGACTTGGACTTTGGAAGCACCAGCGGCCTTTAAGATTAAGGAAACTTCTGCTGGACCTTTGTTTTCTTCTTCTTCAGCTGGAGCGGCAGCTGCAACACCGACTGGGGCGGCTGCTGTGACGCCGAATTCTGCTTCGACGGCTTTGACTAATTCATTTAATTCCACTACTGTCATTTCTTTTAATGCAGCAATGATTTCTTCATTTGTTAATTTTGCCATAGTATTAATCCTCCTAAATTGGCATTATTTGTCCGCTACTGCCTTGACAGCGCAAGCGAAGGAGCGGATAGGTGCTTGTAAGCACGATAAGAACATGGAAATAAGACCTTCTTTGCCTGGAAGTTTTGCAACTTCGAGCATACCGGCTGCATCAACGAATTTACCTTCGACGACACCGCCTTTAACGATGAGAACGTCTTTGTGTCTTTTAGCATATTTGGCAATGACTTTGGCACCGCCGATAACATCTTTAGAGAAAACGATAGCGTTTGGACCTTTTAAGATGTCGTTCATTTCGTTGTAACCTAATTCATCAACGGCACGTTCAACGAGAGAATTCTTGTAAACGTTCATTTCAGCGTTTTCTTTGTGAAGAGCACGTCTGACTTCTTGAATTTGGGCAACTGTTAAACCACGGTATTCACAAACGATAATGGTTTGGCTCTCTTTAGCTTTTTCGGTGATAGTTTTCACTGTCTCTGTTTTAGCTGCTAAGACTGCTTGATTCATATTCTTGACCTCCTTTTTCTAAAATTGTTTGAAGGCTCCAATATACGGTGGGCTTTATGCATACGCCTCGGTAACATTATTAAGACTGCTTCGTCCGTTACTGTCTTTGGTATATTGTGCTTTGATTTGATTAACGACCAGCAAATGTGAATTGAATGGCTGGACCCATGGTCGTATGGATGACAGCTTTTTTGAAGTAGACGCCTTTAACAGCGGCTGGTTGGGCCTTTTTAACTGCTTCAACTAAAGCGGTTAAGTTTTCGGCGATCTTGTTGGCATCGAATGACACTTTAGCAATGCACACGTGCATGTTAGCTTCCTTGTCAACACGATATTCAACTTTACCGGCTTTGATTTCTTTGATAGCTTTTGCGATATCTGGAGAAACTGTACCAGTCTTTGGGTTTGGCATTAAGCCTTTAGGACCTAACACTCTACCTAATTTACCGATGTTGCCCATCATGTTTGGTGTAGCGACGATGACATCGAAGTCGAACCAGTTTTCTTTTTGGATCTTATCGAGTAATTCGTTACCACCAGCGAAATCGGCACCAGCGGCTAATGCATCATCAACTTTGTCTGTAATAGCTAAGACCTTTTTGGTTTTGCCGTTACCATGTGGAAGGATGAGAGTTCCTCTGACTTGTTGATCAGCTTGTTTTGGGTCGACATTGAGTTTGAAACTGACATCGATAGTAGCATCGAACTTAACAGTGGAAGTTTCCTTCACTAAAGCGGCTGCTTCTTCGATTGTATAGAGTTTGTTTGCGTCGATTTTTTCAGCGGCGGCTCTGTAGTTTTTACTTCTAAACATTTCCGTTCACCTTAGTCAACGACTTCAACGCCCATATTGTTGGCGCTGCCTTCAACGATTCTCATGGCTGCCTCAATGTCTTCGCAGTTGAGATCTGGGAGCTTGTATTCAGCGATTTGTCTGAGTTGAGCTCTGGTAATTTTACCAACTTTGCCTTTACGGCCAGTGGCACTACCTTTTTGGATTCCAGCGGCTTTTAAGATTAAACCCGCTACTGGAGAGGTTTTGATGACAAAGTCACAGGACTTGTCTTCATAAGCTGTGATGATAACAGGAACGATTTCACCTTTTCTGTCGGCGGTCTTGGCGTTAAAGTCTGTACAGAATTTACCCATGTTGACACCAGCAGAAGCGAGTTTTGGACCTGGTTTAGCTTCGCCACCAGGAAGTTCCATCTTCACGACTTTTGCGATTTTCTTCACTTGACTTTCCTCCTATTTGTAGATTTGTCAGTGCCGTGGTGATTGAGTGATCGCCACTCTTCCACGGAACGTACTATTACACGTGCGCTTGCGCTCTCTCATGGCGCAAGACAACATGCTCATATATCGTATCAAAATACGTATGCACGTTGCAAGCAATTTTTAATATTTTAGATTAATGAAAGAGGAAATATTCAACACCAAATCACTTGTGATTTGCAAATAGTTGACTTTTATAATAACAAAGTGTATTATATCGGCATCAAAGAGAGCGAATAGTATGATTAAACGAAACAAGTTGTTGAATCCTTATCTATTGCTTATCATTTCGTTTTTAGGAATGGTTTTACTTGGCTCATTTTTGCTTAGTATGCCTTTCGTATTTAGAGACAATCCTAACAATGAATGGTGTCATGTCGGCACATATCTAGATGCGTTTTTCACATCTCTATCGGCGATGAGTTTAACTGGTGTCACCACCTATCCAGATGGCTTAGTTAATACCCTTTCTGGTGCCGGTCAAATCATCGTCATGGTTTTAGTGCAAATCGGTGGTTTAGGCATCGTTACTATTTTAACCTTCTTATTCTCTATTTTTAGAAGAAAGTTACAGTTTAGAGATCGTCTCATGATTTCACAAGCTATTGCCTTTAATAACTTCAGTGAAATTGTGAGATTTGTGAGAAGATTAACTATCATCACTATTGTCTGTGAATTAATCGGATTTGGCTTGGGTATACCAGTGTTTATCAATCTCTTCCCTAACGATTGGTCACATATCTTGTCATATTCTTTATTCTATTCAGTCTCATCATTCAACAATGCTGGGTTTGATTTATTTAACTCCACGAACTCTTTAATCAATGGTTTATTCACTAATAATGGCGGAGCGATTTTAACCGATAATTGGTTATACTACTATTTCACTATTTATAATGGTTGTTTATCATTACTTGGTGGCGTCTCATTCCTTGTCATTATCGACGCAGTTATTGAGCATCATAATCCTCGTAGATGGAGCTCATTTACTAAGATGGTCTTAGTGATGACTGGTGGCTTAATTTTGGTCATGTCTTTCTTCCTATTCTTAACGGATGGTTTAAAGAAAGATAACCCAATGAATATCTTCCAAGTTGTCATGCAAATTGTTAACTGTAGGACTGCGGGATATAGTGTTTATCCACAAAGTGAAATCTCACTACCTGGTAAGATGATTTGCTCACTCATGATGTTTATTGGTGGCTCCCCACTCTCGACAGCAGGTGGCATTAAAATCACCACCATTTTCATCATTATGATTTCCATCGTCTCTTATTTTAGAGGTAAACGTATTGCCGTCTTCCAACGTACATTCTCAGATAATATCGTTGCTAAGAGTATGAGCTTAGTCTTTATCGTTGTGACTGTTGTCGTGGTTTCCTTCCTTCTCGTTTCATTATTTGGCATTAGAGAAATCGAAGGTCACACCATTGATCCAAAAGTCAAAGATGATTTAATCGGCATGTATTTATTCTCATGCTTCTCATTCTTTGGTAACGTTGGTTTCTATACAGGCATTGAACCATACCTATCGGTGGGTTCAAAAATTGTCTTATGTTTCTTAATGCTTTTAGGTCATCTCGGACCTATGACATTTTTCCAGTTATTCCAAAATCATTTAGAC
>JBGUMU010000015.1:0-2100 GCA_045116995.1 Bacilli bacterium | reverse complement strand
TGGCGTAACGACGATGTGAACCACCAAGAACCTTAATACACATTACACTACGAGCGCCTGAGTTATCAGCGACATCTAGCATACTCTGCATCTGGATCATGATTATGCTCCGTTATAATAATAAAAATAAAAACAAAATTACATCTCAATACAATGAAATGGTGCGTTATAGTAACATAAAAATTAAAAAAGATTAAGGATTTTTTGATCTAAATTCAATTATTTTTCTTTACTAAGAAAACACATGCACATAAATGAAAGAAAACTATGACTTTCGTTATTCAATAAATCATCTATCGAAACGTACCAAATCATATGCTTATAACAAAAAAAAGGAAGAGCTATGCCCTTCCTTTTTAATTAAGTTAATTACCTAACGCAATTAGTTTGATTCAACAACACGAACTAAAGTCCAGGAGATTGTCTTTGAAATTGGACGACATTCCTTGATTTCAACGATATCACCTTCTTTAGCCAGGTTGTTTTCATCCTGAACATGAAGCTTGGTAGTACGCTTAACGATCTTACCATAAATAGGGTGCTTAACTTTGCGTTCGATAGCAACAACAATAGCTTTGTCCATCTTGTCACTAACTACACGGCCCTGCTTTAAACGATTAACTTCGCTCATTACTCACCATCCTTCTTTGAAGATTTCTGTGCCAATACAAACTTAACACGAGCGATATCACGACGGGTCTTCTTAAGTTCAGAAGTGTCCTTAGTAGCACCAGTCTTTAATGAAAGCTTTAAGCCAAACTGCTTACGCATTAGGTCAGCTAATGTAGTGTTGAGTTCTTCAACACTCTTTTCATTGAGTTCTTTTGCAAACATTATAATACCGCCTTAGATACAAAAGTAGTCTGAACAGAGAGTTTTGCAGCAGCAAGTTCAAATGCATGACGAGCTAAATCTTCAGGGATTCCGCCAAGTTCGAAAAGAACCTTACCTGGCTGAATTGGACATACCCAATATTCTACACTACCCTTACCTTTACCCATACGAACACCGAGAGCCTTTTCAGTAATTGGCTTATCAGGGAATACACGGATAAAGATTTGACCCTTACGCTGAATAGCACGAGTGAAAGCACGACGTGCAGCTTCGATTTCACGTGCAGTAATCTGACCACGTGTAACAGCCTTAAGACCAAAATCACCGAATGCAACAGTACCACCAGCAAAGGCAAGACCACGGTTACGGCTCTTCTGAGTCTTACGGTATTTAGTACGCTTTGGTTGTAACATTATCGTTCTCCTTACTTAGCAGCCTGATTTCTAGCGTTTGAACGCTTGTTGAAATTCTTTGAAGGCTTCTTTTCTGGCTGAGCTTCAACTTCAAGTGGTAAACCACCTAAAATTTCACCCTTGAAAATCCATACCTTAACACCAATCACACCATAGGTAGTGTTAGCTTCAGATACAGAGTAATCAATGTCAGCACGAAGTGTATGTAATGGAACACGACCTTCACGAAGCCATTCAGAACGAGCGATTTCAGCACCGCCTAAACGACCACTAGCTTCAACCTTGATACCCTTAGCACCAGCCTTCATAGCAAGCTGAATAGCTTTCTTCATTGCCTTACGGAACATTACACGATGTTCTAACTGAGCAGCAATGTTGTCAGCAACGAGCTTGGCATCTAATTCAGGAGTTCTAACTTCCATAACCTTTACAGAAGCAGCAACACCGGCAATCTTTGAAACCTGAGCACGGATCATTTCGAGGTTTGCACCCTTTTCACCGTAAACAGCCTTTGGCTTGCTGGTATAGATGGTAACAGTGATGCTCTTTGCAGGTCTGTCGATAACAATACGTGATACAGATGCGTTCTTTAATTCCTTGGAAATAAAATCACGAACCTGATAGTCACAATATAAGTTATCAGCAAAATCAGCAGTGTTAGCATACCAAGTTGAATTAAACTGCTTAGTGATACCTAAGCGAATACCATTTGGATTAACTTTCTGGCCCATTGCTTACTCCTTACGCCTTAGCTGCCACAACAACAGTGATGTGGGAGGTACGCTTGGTGATACGGTCAGCACGACCTTTAGCACGAGCGCGGATACGCTTGAGTGAAGGACCTTCGTCAACC
>JBGUMU010000014.1:0-2276 GCA_045116995.1 Bacilli bacterium | reverse complement strand
ACTTCACCACCGAAGTCAGCGTGTCCTGGAGTATCAAGAATGTTGATTTTTGTGTCTTTATAAATAATGGATGTTGTTTTAGCAAGGATGGTAATGCCTCTTTCTCTTTCGATATCATTACTATCCATCGCTCTTTCGTTAACTTCTTCGTTATCACGGAAGGTACCGGAGGATTTTAAAAGTTGGTCGACTAATGTGGTCTTACCATGGTCAACGTGTGCGATAATGGCAATGTTACGAATGTTCATAAATGAGGCCCTCCTTAGAAAAAACCTCTAATATCTTAGAGGAGTAAACTATATAAAAGCAAGAGAAAATAACAATTAATTTTCTCTATAAATTTTATCTAAATAGTGGTTTTTCTTCTTTTCGTGATACAAATAATAGCCAAACATTGAGGTAAAGAAACCAATGAATGCGAAGGTGGAACCAAGATATGAAATGTTCAAATATGGTGTTTGATAAGTCATTTCATATGAATAATCACCAACCGGAGCGACGAAAGAAACAAAGCCACCGTTAGCCTTATAAACTTTTAAGTCACTGGTTTTACCAGTGGCATTTTCTTTTGCTTTAATCTTCCAACCATTATCAAACGCTACATAGGAGACCACTAATTTACTAGAAGTATAGTTGGTTTTGAATGTGAATTTATCCGCAGAATATTTGATGTCAGTCACTGGATTAGCGTTTAACTTATCCCATCTATTGCGATAGTGGGAAATATCTTCGGAATAAAATCTAATATTGCTATCTGAAGTATAACTTTCGAAATATTTGCCACATACGGCAATCTTATAAACATCTCTAGTGATGTAGAAGCCACGCATATAAGCAGTATTATCGCTTGTATCATCATCATGAGCATCCATCATGAAGATTTTGTTATCTTTATCGATGAAATAGAAATTGTATTTTCTAGAGCCAGAGAATGGAGCGCGAACATATAAAGATGTACCCGCTTTAAAGAGTGGCTCTCCATCATGCATTGGTGTATACATAGCGAAATATTTCATCGTATCTTCATCTAAATAGTTTGCAACTGGTTCAAAGTCTTTATCGATGTCTGGAATCTTAGCAAAATCATATGATTTAGCGTATGTACCAACATGGTAAACAGCGTGTCTATAATCGATTGATTTATAGAGTGATTGAACAGAAGGAACTTCAGGTTTTTCACTCACTACGCTAATGCTATCAGACTTAATCTCTTCAGCGTCTTCCTTAGAAATTGCTGCCATATTGGCTAAGGTAATACCATTTTTAACACAAGTGACATCATATCTAGCGACATCGCCCACTAATTCACCATCATAAATCGTGTCATAAGCATGACCAAAGGCATTCATGTTTTTGTTTTGATAAACCTTGTATTCACTTGTTTCTAATTCCTTCATTTCTTCAAAATCATGAGGGACGTTAGCTAAATACCCACCTTTATTATTTGCCTCGATGTTGTTATACATGCTCTTTGCTTTACTAATAAAGTAGTATTTAACACCTAGTAAGTTATCTAAGTCTTGGTACTTACCACGATAACTACCTGCAACGGCTTTTCTACCATCTCTTAAACCATTCCACATTGTGAAATCATCAATTTCAAAGTTGTATAAAGAGTGGAAGAAACTACCAGAATTATAACCGTTAATAAAACTATTATTGATACCCCACGCATCACCGATAGAGGTATAGACTCTATAGAAAGATTTATCGGTCTTTTGCACTTGCGTTAATACTTTTCTAAATCTCTCGTTAGCAGCGTAACCGTTATTGTGTGTACCATCATAACCATGTCCACATGTAACAAAGTTACCAACTGCGATTGCTTCAGCAGAAACAAGTGCGGTAACAACAATAAAGAATGCTTTCTTGTTGTAAATTAAGAACAAGACAATCCAGACCGCTGTGGTATACACAATCATAAGAATGAACGCTAGGGTGGTGAAGTTAAAATCACCTTCCACAAAACGATACATAAAGTCGCTGCCATTCTTAGGTTCTTTGACTGCAATATGTTCTGTCAAAATCCAAGAGACAATAATGCCAATTAAGGCAAATGCATAACCGATATGAATATGCCATTTAGAAACATTTGGAATCTTATCTAAATATGTACCAACATAAGCAATCAAAATTGCGGGAACAATTAATGTCCATCTTGCATAGGCATTTGTCATACCCATGGTTAAGTAGTACATAAATGGGGTAAATAATGAGAAAAGAATTAACGCTAAAGCGATGTAGTGGGACCATTTCTTTTCTTTACCTGATTGAAT
>JBGUMU010000013.1:0-14435 GCA_045116995.1 Bacilli bacterium | reverse complement strand
AAAAAGTTATGAAAAAAGGTGTCCATCCAGAATACCATCGTTGCACAGTCACATGCATCTCCTGTGGTAACACATTCGAAACAGGTTCTGTTTTAAAAGAAATCAAGGTTGATACATGCGCTAACTGCCACCCATACTACACTGGCAAACAAAGATTCGTTCAATCCGATGGTCGTGTCGATCGTTTCAACCGCAAATATGGCTTAAACGAAAAGAAATAATTAAGTATCAAGAAAAAAGCAAAGCCCCGAACAATATCGGGGCTTTTATTTATATCGGTGGCTTTAGGAGAAACAAACAAGAAATTGCCACCAAATTACGAAATGTAATTAATTGTCTAATCTTTGTGTCTTAGAGACCATTGACTTGAAGTCATCTCTATACTTATCACTGATATATTCATCGTTCATTCTTTCTAATAAATGAGCGTATGAAGATGTACCTTTGTATTTAGATTCAGTTAACGCTAAGGTGTATTCAGCGACATAACCAGCGAAATCAAAGTCAGCGCGTCTAGCAACACCAAGACTTGCTTTAGTGCTGATAACTTCTTTATCCGCTTCTGTTTCTGGATCTTTATATCTAAGTGTTGTTTTGAAGATGAAACCTTCTGGATTTTCATTCTTAAGTTCTAATTCGTATAAGGCAACAGTGGTGTGATCAGACATGATTTCACCAGCGTCCTTTTTGTTATCTTCAAATTCTTCGTTACTCATTTGTCTTGTTTCATAACCAAGTAAACGATAGGAAGCAACATCATTTGAGAATTCAACTTGGCACTTTGCGTCTTTGGCGACGACATATAAGGATTTACCTAATTCTTCTTCGAAGACTTTAACAGCTTCTAATTCACCATCGATATAGTAAGCATTGCCATTACCATTATCTGCGAGAGTGTATAAAGTATCGTTATTATTACTTCTATAACCACAGCAGGTGAGGTAAACACCATCCGCAGCCTTTTGTTTAATTAATTCGGTTAATTCGGTACCAGAGACTTTACCAACATTGAAGTCACCATCGGTAAGAAGGACCACTCTGTTGTTACCACCATTGATGAAGTATTTATAGGCCATTTGATAGGCTTTTTCGATACCGTCTTCACCATATGTGCTACCGCGAGCTTCTAAACTATTGATAACACTATTTAATTTACTCTTTTGTTGTCCGGTTAAACCTTCACATTCAACCTTGCCTGTAGAAGCATAAGAAACGATAGAAACTTTATCATCATCTCCTAAGTTATCCACAAGTGTATGAAGTGATGTTTTAACTAAGTCAAAGACTGAAGACATAGAGCCACTTTTATCGACAAGAATAACGATATTGTTTTTAACGTTTTCTGTGACCGCTGGTTTAGCCTTAACAACCACACTCGCTAAATAGTGTTCATTATTCCATGGACATGTATCTAATTCTAATTTGGTCACTAATGCATCATCTGTGTCATTCACATAACCATAAGAGAAATAGTTAAGCATCTCTTCAATACGAGCGTTATTTTTCGCACTGTAAATGCTATTACGGTTAATAGCCTCTCTAACGATAGAGTAGGAGAAGGAAGAACTTGTTAAAGAAACATTACTTGTTTTACTTTCTTCACTAACTTCCACGAATGGATTTTCCACGACACTATCTCGATACTCAAAATCGTAATCTTGTTGGTAACTACCTTGTGATGATTGATTTGGATAATTGTTCTTTCCACCTGGTTGATAATAACCACCATAACCTCCATACCCTGGAGCGCCATTACAGCTGGCTAAACCAACTGATAATAAACCGAGTAAAACATATTTAAATCTAATTTTCATATTTGGATGACCTCCTACTAATTAGACGAGGAAAAATAGGCTAACTGCTAAATTATTTAAAGATTTTTAAGCGCTCTTATAAATTATTTTCAACAAAAATATGCGTTTAAAACGTTTAAACGCCTACTTGTAAAGTAGGGGGTTGTCGCAAAATTTTAAAATGCTATGATATTGTCCGGTCCTATGAAACGAACAAAACCTATTGCCTTTATTACATTAATCATCGTCGTCGCGTTATGGGGTGTGGCTCCTGTCATCTCCAAATCGATTTTTGATGGTGCTTTATATTCACCAGGTATTCTTATTGCTTTGCGTGGTTTGTTCTCTATCATTGCGATGGCAATCATCATCAATAAAGGATTTAAGAAAGTTAATAAATCTTATCTTATCTGTATACCTGCGGGCATCATATTAGCCGCAGCATATATCTTCCAATTCGTTGGTTTAAAATATACCGTCCCTTCTAAAAATGCTTTCTTAGAAAATATTTCATGCATCACTATTCCAATCTTCATGTTTATCTTCATTAGAGAAAAACCAACATGGTATAGCATTGTATCTGCGTTAATCTGTGTAGTTGGTTCCTTATTCTTAGTGGGCAATGGCTTTGATTTCTTACACTTCTTTAGAAGTGGTAACTTACTAGGTGATGGTTTATCCGCGATTGGTGGATTATTCTTTGGCTTAGATATCGCCTTCACTAAAGTGTTCTGCAAAGACAAAGATCCATTATTATATGTTTTCTTCCAATTAGTGGTCCTTACAGTCATCGCTACTGGATATTCATTTATTTTTGAAATGAATGTCTTTGATGAATTCGCTATTTCATTTGAAATCCTAGATATTTTACAAGTCGTCTTCTTAGGTGTTATTTGCACCGCTTTGTGTTGGGTTGCAAGAGCCTGGGCAATGAAGTCCATCGACGCAGTTACTGTAAGTTTATTAGTCCCATTATCCGCGGTTATTGCTAGTGTGTTATCTATCTGTTTAAAGTTAGAAAACTTCACTTGGAATTTATTAATCGGTGGAGTAATTATCCTCTTATCCATTGCGGTTTCCGCAATATTTGATTATCGTAAAGAGTGTCAAACTAAGAAACATAGTATAGAGGAGGAAACTAAACATGAAGAATGTCAAAGTCAACTCTGAGATTGGTCGTTTAAAAGTGGTTCTTCTTCACGAACCAGGTGATGAACTCCATAACTTAACTCCAAAGAAGTTAGATGACTTATTATTTGATGATATCCCTTGGCTCCCTTTAGCGAAGAAAGAACATCAAGCTTTCGCTAAGACTTTTAAGGATGCCGGTGTTAAAGTTGTCTATCTCACTGACTTAATGACAGAAGTGTTAGATTCCTCAATTGATATTAAAAACGAATTCGTTGATCAATTTATTAAAGAAGCCCATATCAAGAGTAATACTCTTAGAGAAGTCGCTACAGAATATTTAAAGGCTTTTAAAGACAATAAAGAATTAGTATTAAAAACAATTGCTGGCATTAAAAAGAGCGAACTACCTAACTATCAAGTTAAATCACTCGCTGATCATGTTGATGATTATCCATTCGTCACTGATCCAATGCCAAACTTATATTTTACTCGTGACCCATTTGCCTCAATTGGTAATGGTGTTTCACTTAATAAGATGTATTCCATTACTAGAAGTAGAGAAACAATCTTCGGGGAATATATCTTTAAATATCATCCAACATATAAAACCACGCCTTTATATTATTCCCGTTATGAGGATGTAAATATCGAAGGTGGCGATATCATGGTGCTTAATAACCATGTCTTAGTAGTGGGCGTTTCTCAACGTACATGTGCAGAAGCAGTTGAACGTTTAGCCAAAAATCTCTTCTATAACAATGAAACAGATTTTGATACCGTCTTAGCGTTTACCATCCCTCAAGCTAGAACATTCATGCACCTTGATACAGTATTCACTCAAGTGGATGTTAATAAATTCGCTATTCATAAAGGCTGTTATGAAAAGTTAAAGATCTATAGAATCACTAAAGACTTTAATAACGATAAGAAAGTTAAAGTCATCGAATTAGATCAAAAACTTGAAGACGTCTTAGAATCATACATTGGCTTACCAATCACCTTAATCCCATGTGGTGGTGGAGACACCATCAGCGCGGACCGTGAGCAATGGTCAGATGGTAGTAACTTCGTTGCTATCGCTCCAGGTGAAGTAATAGCCTATGAAAGAAACGACATCACAAACGCTGCGCTCATAGAAGCGGGTATTAAAGTCCATATCATTCCTTCTAGTGAATTATCTAGAGGTCGAGGTGGACCAAGATGTATGTGTATGCCATTAGAAAGAGAGGAATTATAAAAATGAACTTATATAAAAGAAACTTATTAACTTTGTTAGATTTCACTCCTGAAGAAATCCAATACTTATTAGATTTATCTCTTTCTTTAAAAAAGAAAAAACACAATGGTGAAGCCCATGATGTTTTAAGAGGCAAGAATATTGTTCTTCTTTTTGAAAAAGATAGCACCAGAACTAGATGCGCTTTTGAAGTTGCCGCTAGTGATTTAGGTATGAACGCTGTTTACATCGGTAGCAGTGGTTCTCAAATGGGTAAAAAAGAATCCATCGCTGATACTGCTAGAGTCTTAGGCCGTATGTTTGATGGTATCGAATATAGAGGTTTCAAACAAAAGACTGTTGAAGACTTAGCTAAGTATTCCAACGTTCCTACATGGAACGGTTTAACCGAAGATTACCATCCAACTCAAATCCTTGCAGACTTCATGACTATCATTGAACAAAAAGGCAAACTTAAAGGTATTAAGATGGCCTATTTAGGCGATGGTAGATATAACATGGGTAACTCCTACTTAGTGGGCGCTGCTAAGATGGGTTTAGATTATCGAATGTGTGGTCCAAAGGAACTTTGGCCTAATGAGGCACTTAGAAATAGATGCTTGGAAATCGCTAAAGAGACCGGTGCTAAATTAACATTCACAGAAAACGTTGAAGAAGGCGTAAAAGACGCTGATGTCATTGCTACTGACGTTTGGGTTTCTATGGGTGAAGATGCTTCCGTCTGGGAAGAACGTATTAACTTATTAAAACCATACCAAGTTAATGCCCGTGTCATGTCTTTTGCGGATCCAAAGGCCATATTTATTCACTGCTTACCATCATTCCATAACCTTGAAACTAAGGTGGGTATGGAAGTTTATGAGAAGTTCGGTTTAAACGGTTTAGAAGTTACCGAAGAAGTCTTTGAAGGTCCTCAATCAGTGGTCTTCGATGAAGCGGAAAATAGACTCCACACCATCAAAGCGGTTATGCTTGCTTCTCTTAAAGAGAATATCAAATTATAATTAATTAAGGAGGCTCATTTGCCATGAAAAAAAGATTTTATATAACCACTCCAATTTATTATCCAAGCGCTAAACTTCATATTGGTCATGCCTACTGCACAACCTTAACTGATATTTTCGCGCGTTATAAAAGATTAAGAGGGTTTGAATGCTATTTCCTCACCGGTGCGGACGAACACGGTCAAAAGATTGAAAAGAATGCCGCTGCCGCAGGTAAAACACCACAAGAATTCGTTGATGGTATTGTTGAAGGTTTCTATAAATTATGGGACTTACTTCATATCTCTAATAACGACTTCATCAGAACCACTCAAGAAAGACACGTTAAAGTGGTCCAAGACATCTTCTCAAAGATGCTCGCTAATGACGATATCTATTTAGGTAAATATAAAGGCTGGTACTGTAAGGAATGCGAAGCATTCTGGACAGATACACAAGCGGGACCAGATCACATTTGTCCAGACTGTGGTAGACCAGTACAAACCGCGGAAGAAGAAGCATACTTCTTCAAAACAGGTAAATATGTCGATAGCTTAATGAAGTTCTTTGATGAAAATCCAAAGTTCTTAGTGCCTGAATCTCGTAAGAACGAAATGATTAATACATTCATTAAACCAGGATTAGATGACTTATGTGTTTCTAGAACATCATTCTCTTGGGGTATCCCAATTAGAGAAAATCCAAAACATGTTATCTATGTTTGGTTAGATGCCTTAACCAACTACATCACCGCCTTAGGCTATGATAGTGATCATCCAGAATTATTTGAAAAGTTCTGGCAAGACCCAGAATGTGAAACCATTCACATCTTGGGCGCAGATATCACAAGATTCCACGCTATCTATTGGCCAATGTTCTTAGAATCATTAGGTTTAAGAAAACCAGATAGAGAATTCGTTCATGGTTTATTAATGATGAGAGATTCTAAGATGAGTAAATCTAAAGGCAATGTTGTCGATCCATATCCTCTCGTAGAACGTTATGGTGTTGACGCTGTTAGATACTATTTAGCCAGAGAAGTTAACTTCGGTAGTGATGGCAACTTCACACCAGAACAATTCGTTGAAAGAATCAATATGGACCTCGCTAATGCGTTAGGTAACTTATTAAATAGAACTGTTTCTATGATTAATAAATACTTCGATGGTGTGGTCCCAGAATATAAAGGCCGCATCAATGATGTTGATGGTAACTTAGAAGATTTAACAAAGTTAACTATCGAATCATATGAAAGATTAATGGATGACCTTAAGATTACAGACGCAATTGCTCAAGTTAACGAATTAGTTAATAGGGCTAACAAGTATATCGATGAAACTGAACCATGGGCTTTAGCCAAAGATCCAGAAAAGAAAGCTAACCTTGAATCAGTGATGCTCCACTTAACTAACTCCATCTATGTCGCTGGTATGTTATTAAAGCCAGTCTTAGTGACAGCTTCTGATAAGTTATTTGAACAATTAGGTGTCACAGGTGACTTACTCAACTACGAAAACATCTATAAATATGGTGTTACCGGTGGATTAAAGGTTGAAAAGAAAGATCAATTATTCCCAAGATTAGACGCTGCTGTTGAAGTCCAATACATTCAGGACATCATGGCTGGAAATAATAAGTAAAACAAAAGAGCGGTGAGAAAACCGCTCTTTCTTTATCTTATTAATTATTATTAATAGACAACTTTTAATGTCTTAACAAAGACTCTAGCGTTGCCACCTTTGTTATAGACTTTGAAACTCTTAGCGTTAATCGCTTCTGTATATTCTTTTGTCACTGGTTGACCTTCAACTGGTGTTAAATCAATGACGTGTTCATCAGTGTTGAAGTAAAGAACAGAGTTAGCGTCAACGTTAGTGTGTTCTGTACCACCTTGTGTATAACTCTTACTATATGTTTCAACAGTGATTGTTAAGGATTTGATTGTTTCTGCGAAGGTAATTTCTAAGTTACCAGCTTTTTTAGCAGAACCAACGGTTAAGATTTGGCTACCTGTAGTAGGAGCGTCCGCCATAAATTGGCAAGAAGTATTATCAACTGTGGTGACGAATTCAAAACCTGCAGCAGTGTTCATTTCATCTTTTAACTTAGCATTTAATGAATCAGTACCTTGAGAACCACAGGATGGGTTTAAGAAGCTGAATGTTAATTCGTTATCAACCACTGGTGCGTCACTAGAGGAAGAAGTGGACGAACTTGTGCTTTCGACACTGGAAGAAGAACTTTCAACAGATGAAGCACTAGAAGTACTTGATTCACTAGTGGTGCTAGATGTACTTTCTACTGATGTTTCGCTTGTGGTTAATGATGATTCCACACTTGTTGTGGATTCGACTGTGCTTGTGGATGTGCTTTCAACATTTGTGCTTGTACTAGCAGTGGAGTTACAAGCCATTAAGAAGGCAGCACTAACAAGCGTTAAAACTTTGATTAGTTTCATAATGATGGTTTCCTTTTCTACTCTTGATGTTTTGATTGTTTTATCAAAACACCGGATACATTATAATGAATACGGTTATTTATGCAAAAGATTATTTCAAATTGTTTATGTGTCGATATCTCTAGTGAAGGTAAAGGCGTTATTAAAAACGGGAAAGATATAATCTTTTGTGATGGTATTTTCCCTAATGAAAAAGCGGATGTAGAAATCCTCTATCATCGAGCAGGTGTCTGTTTTGGCAAAGTTAAAAAACTCTATAACTTAAGTAAAGATAGAATCCAACCAAGATGTAAGATTTGTACATCATGTGGTGGATGTCAGTATCAACAACTAGATTATCAAGCCCAACTTAAATATAAAACTAAAAGAGTCAAAGAAGCTTTAACAAGAATCGCTCATGTTAAACAAGAGGTTTTACCATGCTTAGGTATGGATGAACCATATAACTACAGAAATAAAATCCAAGTACCTTTTAATAAAGATAGAAATGGTAAAGTAAAGTTCGGTTTCTATAAAGAAAACACACACATCATTATGCCTATTAAAGAATGTGCTATCGAAGATAAAAGAGCCGCGCCTATCTTATGGGATATTAAATTGCTTTTAGAAGAAATGAATATCCCTTGCTATAACGAAGATAGTGGTAAAGGTATCCTAAGATATGTCCTTATTAGAACTAGTTATCATTATGATGAACTCATGGTGGTTTTGGTAACCACTCAAATGAACTTCCCAGGACAAAGAAACTTTATTAACGAATTAGTAAATAGACATCCTGAAATCACCACAATCGTAGAGAATGTTAATTCTAGACACACTAATGTGATATTAGGTAATCAAGAAAAAGTCTTGTATGGTCCAGGTCATATTAAAGATGATATTTTAGGTTTGTCTTTTGAAATAAGCGCTGCTAGTTTCTTCCAAGTAAATCCGATCCAAGTAGAAAAACTATATGCCTCCGCGCTTAATTTAATCGACTTCAATAAAAAAGAAGTCGTTCTTGATGCTTATAGTGGTGTTGGTACAATTGGCCTAATCGCCGCGAGAAACGCTAAACAAGTTATCTCTGTTGAAATAAACAAGAGTGCGCATAAAAACGCCATAGAGAACGCTAAAAGAAATAATATTGATAATATTGAATTCCACTGCGCTGACGCTGGTGAATTCATCACTAAATATGATGGTGATATAGATGTATTAATCATGGATCCACCACGTAGTGGTAGTGATGAAACATTCTTATCGACAGTCATGAATAAACGTATTAAGAAAATAGTCTATGTTTCTTGCAATCCAGAAACATTAGCAAGAGATATCCAATATCTATCAAGCATGTATGAAGTTAACTACGTACAACCTGTTGATATGTTCCCAATGACTGCTCACGTGGAAACAATCGTTGGCTTGATTTTAAAGAAGTAAAACCCATTTATTTTTAATAAAAAACCTATATTTTTGAATAAAGATATGACCCATGAATAGCACTTTTACTTAATACAATTTTGTATTAAGTAATTATACCAAGAGATAGCCTATATCTAGGGTTGTAAGTGATAACATGTCTTTTTGAACCTATCGTTGTCTAAATCAATCCATTCTGTTTTGTCTGAATTCGTCTATTCGTATTATGTCTTGTTTTGAAGCAGTCGGGAGCGGGCGAATACGAATTATTTGTGTTGTGGGGCGGAAGCTTTATAGAAATGGTATAATACAGTTACTATGTCGATGATTAAGGTATCGAATTTAACTTTCCACTATCCCAACCATTCGGAAAACGTTTTTGAGGATGTTTCGTTTGCTATCGACACCAATTGGAAATTAGGATTTATCGGTAGAAACGGTAAAGGTAAAACTACTTTCCTGAATCTTTTATTAGGAAAATACGAATATAGTGGCTCAATAAAATCGGATATAAGTTTTGATTATTTTCCTTTGGAAGTAGCAAATAAAAAATTAAACTCTTATGAAATAGCGGAAACTTATAATGCTGGCTATGAAGAGTGGGAATTCGAAAGAGAAATATCCTTATTAGATATGAACTTAGATATACTTAATAGACCTTTTGAGACGTTAAGTAAGGGCGAGCAAACCAAAGTATTGCTAGCGATATTATTCTTAAAGAACAACAACTTTCTTTTAATAGATGAACCCACCAATCATTTAGACGTAGAAGCTAGAAAAGCAGTATCAAATTATTTAAATAAGAAACGGGGCTTTATCTTGGTATCCCATGATCGAATGTTTTTGGATAACTGTGTCGATCATATCTTAGCGATTAATAGAAGCGATATTAGAATCGAAAAAGGTAATTTCTCAACTTGGTATGAAAATAAAAATAGACAAGATAGTTTCGAGATTAGTGAAAACGAAAAAGCAAAAAGAGAAATTTCTAAGCTAGAGGAATCCGCTAGAAAGACCGCTAACTGGGCAGATAAAGTAGAAAGATCCAAGAATAATGCTCCTAATGATATTTTTGTGGATAAAGGATACATCGGACATAAGTCCGCTAAGATGATGAAAAGATCAATCTCGGCCCAGAATCGAAAAGAAAAAGTGGTCGAAGAAAAATCTAAATTATTAAAGAACATAGAAGTCGTAGAAGATTTAAAAATAAAGCCATTAAAAAATAGAAATGGGCATTTAATAGAAGCACACAATCTAGAAATTAGTTATGGAAATAGAGTTGTAGTTTCTGATGTCAGTTTTTATTTAAACGATGGCAATAGATTGCAACTTAAAGGTAAAAACGGAAGTGGTAAATCTAGTATTATCAAATTAATTCTAGGAGACGATATTAACTATCGAGGCGATTTATATATTCAAAGCGGTTTAAAAATATCATATGTATCTCAAGATACTTCTTGTCTTAAGGGAAAAATAAGTGATTTTATCCTTGATAACAATCTTGATGAGCTTCTTTTTAAAAGTGTATTAAGAAGAATGGATTTTCAAAGCGAACAGTTTGAAAAAGATATCTGTAGTTATAGCGAAGGTCAAAAGAAAAAGTTATTACTCGCGAAAAGCATTTGTGAGCAAGCAAATATATACATTTGGGATGAGCCATTAAACTATATTGATATCTTTAGCAGGATACAGATAGAAAACTTAATCAAAAAATATAATTTAACAATGATATTTGTGGAACATGATGAAGCCTTTTCTAACGAAATAGCCACCACAAAAGTCGAACTAAAATAAAAAAGATCTAGGATTAGTAGATCTTAGTTTGTGTGTAAGTTATCTGTGTTAATTATTGTGATAGAGATATTTGTCTAAGTTTGAATAATTAAGTTTAGATAATTACAGAACCGCTGGTTTAAGAAAAATAAAGTAAAAGACCTGCAGAACTGCCGTATTTGGTAGCAAAACAGGTCTTTTTTATGTCTTAAACCAAGACAACTTTATAATGTAGGTGCTCATCTCTAAACCTTCTTTCTAATGTCACATCTCCTTCTAAAAGTGGTGTGTGTTCAACCAAGCTCGCTCTCTTCTCTTTGATGTAGTGGTAGTTGGCTTTTTCGTTATTTGGAAGGACAAACACAAGCTCGTGTCTATTAACAACGATAATGGCTTGTAGACATGTGTTAACGATTGGTTTAGTGAGCGTTTCTACTGTGAGTCTTTGACCGCCTATATTCTTGCTCATATCCAATAGGCGAAGTTTAGATAATTCGGCTTCTCTAGCTTTACACTCTAGTTCGCTAATCTTCATATCCAATTCACGGTAATCGATGATGCGTTCCTTATATTGCTTTTCTAAGACTATCTTTTCGATTTCATCCATCGTGTTTTGTTTCTTTGTAATGACATCACTGATTTCATCTTCTAGTGATTCTTTTTGTCTTTTAAGGTCATCAATCTGTTCTTGAATGTTGCCAGCCTCAGTATGCAAGGCGATATTATTCATTAACTTAGTTAGAGCTTTGCCTTTATCAAAGTAAACTCTATTGATAACTTCAGTGGTGGCTTTAAGAACAATGTCTTCACTGATTGGCTTTGCTCCGCATTTGTCTTCTGCATAATTGAGGACATAGCCATTACATTGGAACATAATTCTCGGTGTTGGATATCCTTGTGTCCAATGCCTTCTTTTAAAGGTATCGCCACATTTAAGGCAGACAAGCATACCACTTAATGGGTATTGTGATGCATATTTACGTGAATCTGGATTAGCCCCTCTAAACTTTTCTCTATTACGAGCATAAATTAATTGGGCTTTCTCCCAGATTTCTCTAGAAACAATAGCTTCATGGTTGTTTTTGATATAAACCTGTTCTTCAATACCCTCGTTTCTTACCCTTTTATGGTTTAGGAAATCGATGGTAACACTTTTTTGAAGTAATAAGTCACCACAATACTTTTCGTTTGTGATAATGCCTTCAATGGTGGAGTTATACCATTTGGTTCCTTTTCTTCTAGTGAGATAGCCTTTACTTTGCATGATTCTTGCAATCTCATTAGTGCCGATATCTTGCACATAGAGGTCGAATATCTCTTTAACTATTTGGGCTTCTTCAGGGATTATGATTAAGTTCTTTTCATTATTTGGGTCTCTTCGATATCCAAGAAGATTTGAACTAACCATAGGCACGCCCTCTTTCTTCTTTTTATTAAAGGTCCATTTAACGTTATCTGAAATGTGGCGTGATTCTTCCTGCGCCATAATAGCAGAGATGGTGAATAACATTTCACTAGATGGGTCCAGTGTTGATATGTGCTCATTATCAAAGTAGATTTCAACACCTATGGCTTTAAGTTCCCTAGCGATATTGATAGATGTTTGTATGTTACGAGCAAATCTTGATATCGATTTAGTGACAATCTTATCGATTTTGCCTGCCTTAGCATCTCTTATCATGCGTTGGAATTCTAGTCTTCCTTCTTCGGAAGTACCGGAAATACCTTCATCGGCATAGATATCCACTAAAATGACGTTAGGATCATTTGCTAGTCTTTGTCTCCACTCATCGACTTGGTTATCAAAACTATTGAGTTGTTCGTCTTTATCACTTGATACACGACAATAGGCGGCAACTCTTTTTTGGTTCGGAAGAAGCTTTGAGCCATCTAATAAGAACTTAGGTTTTGGTGTAGGGGCAATAACTTGTATTTCTCTCTCCATAATTATCCTCCTACACATATACATCACTCTTTAGAGTGATAATAGCAACGAATACATCGACTGTTTCAACGTTGTTGATACACACGAGAAACATAGGTTTTTTATTATTTTTCAGCATAAATAAAATCCTCCTAAGCATAATGCATAGGAGGCAAAAGGCTTGTCCGCGAGGAACAAATTTCTTTAACAACGCAATTATCATAATTTATACCGATTATCTTTGAATAGAGACTCAAGTCCTAATTATAAAAACGGATTTTTTCCGATAATTTTTGCTTACGCGCGTAAAGAAATTTTTAATAATAAGTCAAATAAGTCAACGGCATTTGCGCGTGAGAGGGGGGTCAATTTGACCTCTTTTTCTCCATAAGGTGAGGTCAATGAGGTCATTTCTGATCTTTTTCAAATTTATACCCCCCAAAACCCTTCAAAAATATCCATATTGTGAGAAAAACAAAAAAGCATACCCCAAAAATCCCTTAAAAATGTGTGTAGTAACGAGAAATGAAAAAATCTCACGAAATAGGGTTAACGAAATGGTTATCAAGTGACCTTATAGCGTATGGAGGAGAGGTCGGAGACGTCAAAACTGAACTTTTTCAAAAATTACTCAAAGAGTAAAAAAGAAATTGTGAACAAAACGTCTGCCATTCCGCCATTAACTGTTGAGAGGCAATGCTGGTCCTCAATAAATAAACAGCAAATCTTAAGAAAGGATAGTACCAAAGTCAAAGCATGGAACTGATGAGAATGTACCTTGTTAAAAGAAGACAAGAACTAGACATGTCTATGAACGAGACGTCACGTGTAGTAGATATGGATTTTCATCATTACCGCAGAATAGAACAAGGCAACATTGATCAGGTTGGTTTTCTTCTCTTTTGCAGAATCGCCCATGCTCTCGGTTTTGGTTTAGATGAGATTCTTGAACAGGAACTCATATATCAACAAGAAAGGAACGGTTGGAATTAGTATGATTTCTTTAACAACAACGAGGCAAAATGCCATGCTATTATGCCGTTCCTCTTGTTTTGAATTAATAGGAGGATGCATACATGCATGTTTTCAAATCAAACGTACTAGGTTTGGCTTCAAATACCCGCTATCCTCATGAATTCATAATCGATGACAAAACAGGCAAAGAAGAACTAAAAGATATATTCAATAAGGATTATGTCTGCGCTAGGTATAAGGACAATAAACGCTCAGGCGATAGCTACATCGTTTCTGACTGTTTAGCGTTAGATTGCGATAACGACCACAGCGACAATCCTGATAGTTGGATAACTCCTGAAGATGTTATCAGAACGTTTGAAGGTGTCTTTATGGTCTTCCACATGTCTAGAAATCACATGAAGGAGAAGGACGGCAAAGCCGCTAGACCTAAATTCCATGTCTTTATGGCAATGGATGAAATCAAAGAAGAAAGCAAATACGCAGAACTCAAAAGAAGAGTTAATTATCACTTTCCTTACTTTGATAAAAACGCTGAAGACTCAGCAAGGTTCTTTTTTGGAACCGAACAACCTGAGGTGATGATATCTCATGGTAACGAGACCATTAATCACTTCTTAGATTCATATGATGCGTTTGCTAATATGGATGATCACAACCAGATCATTCCGTGTGGTCAAAGAAACTCAATGCTCTCTAAATATGCTGCCGCTATCTTAAAAAGATATGGTGACACTGATGAAGCTAGAGAACTCTT
>JBGUMU010000012.1:0-1549 GCA_045116995.1 Bacilli bacterium | reverse complement strand
GCCGTCAATTTCCTCTTCCCTCGTAAACTTGCTGTCCAAGTCACTAAGAAAAGTGTCGAAGTTTTAGAAAATCAACAAGAAGAACGTAAAGAAAACGAAGCTAAAGCGAAAGCGGAAGCGCAAGAACTCGCTAAACGTTTAGATGAAATCACCTTACCTTTCAAAGTCAAAACAGGTAGAGAAGGTAAACTCTTTGGTGCGATTTCTTTAAAACAAGTGACTGACGAACTTGAAAAACAATACAAGATTACTATCGATAAAAGAAAATTCATTGATAAAGGACCACTTGATGTCCTTGGTTATTGGGACCTCAAAGTGGAATTACATAAAGGCGTTATCGCCAAAGTTCATGTGCATATAGAAGGGGAGGAGAAATGATATGGCCGTTAGTAAAAATAGTCGTGAACTCCCTTATAATGCGCAAGCGGAGCAAGCGGTTCTAGGCTCAGCCTTATTGTCTAGAGAATGCCTATACACTGTCTTCAGTAGATTAAATGAAGAAGATTTCTTCGTGGGCAAACATCAACTCATCTACCGCGCAATTAAGAACTTATTTGATAAACAAACTCCAGTGGATGTTTTAACTACCACTGAAGAATTAATGAATATGAAAGAACTCGAAACCATCGGTGGTGTTGAATATCTTCAACAATGCGCTGATGCGATGGTTGCTCTTTCTAGTATTGATTACTACATCAATATCGTTAATGACCAAGCCGTCTTAAGAAGACTTATTCAAACATGCCGTGATATCGATGCTGCTTATTTAAGTGAAGAAATCACCGATGTTAACGAATTCATCGCTAATAGTGAAACAACATTAAAAGATGCGGTTGAAAAAAGAAGAGTCGCGGAATTCAAAAAAGCCAAAGATGTGGCCGAAGAAGTTAAATTAAATATCGAAACACCACAAGAAGTGAAAACCGATGGTGTTAGTGGTCTTACCACTGGTTTTGATAGATTAAATAAAATCACTCAAGGTTTCCATCCAGGTGATATGATCATTGTTGCCGCTCGTCCTTCTGTCGGTAAAACCGCTTTAGCGCTTAATTTCGCCTATAGAGCGGCGAAACGTACTAATAAGCCTATTGCTATCTTCTCTTTGGAAATGCCTGCGGAAGCGCTTATTAAACGTCTTATCGGTGTGGAATCCGCTGTGTCATTAACCAAAATTACCACAGGTAACCTTGTGGGTGTTGAAAGAGCAAAAGTGGCTAACGCCATTTATAAAATTGGTAGTTTACCAATCTATATTGATGATTCCCCAAACGGCAAGTTAATGGATATCATCGCCAAGAGTAGAAAACTCCAAGCCAATGAACCTGAATTAGGTATGATTATTGTCGACTATTTAGGTTTAGTGACTACTGGTAGTACCTCTAAAGGATCAGACTCTCGTCAAGAAGAAGTCCGTAAAACATCCTTAGCCCTCAAAGCTTTAGCAAGAGAACTTCAAGTCCCAATCATTGTCGTTTCACAGTTATCCCGTGACGTTGAAAAACGTGGTGAAAATAAACGTCCTATCCTTTCTGACTTACGTGACTCTGGT
>JBGUMU010000011.1:0-4850 GCA_045116995.1 Bacilli bacterium | reverse complement strand
AGGTTCCTACCGGATTCGAACCGATGATCATTGAGTTGCAGTCAATTGCCTTACCAGACTTGGCTAAGGAACCATTCTTGCAGCGTTGTGTATTATAGCACTGCAATTATCTCTTTATCAAGCACCAAAAATATGTTTTTGATATTTTATTGAAATTAAGCTGATTTTACTCTGGCCCACATTTCACCAACTTCTTTTTGTTGAGTGCCGAAATCGTTCATCATGCAGCACTTCTTTAACACATCTTCTGTTGGATATTGGGCATCAAATTGACGGCCTCTTTCTTCAGCGTCAATGTTGATTTTGGCTTCTTTACCAAAGTAGAAACTTAAATCGATTTCATCTGTTGTTTCAACATCATCTTCAGCTTCATATGTTTCCTTAACATATTCCCACATAGCATCACCAACGATTGGGGATGTGTAACCAACAGCGTCCATAATTAAGACAGCGTTTTCTGGGTCACAGATGAAGTTAACGAATTCTTCCGCTAATTCGGTGTTAGAATTCTTTGGCATAACCCAACCGTCAAACCAAACGTTGCTGCCTTCTTTTGGAAGAGCATAGTTTAATGTAACTGGTTTCTTAAGTTCTTCAGCAGAATCCATCGCAAAGATAGCATCACCACTCCAAGCTAAGTTAGCATGATAGACACCTTTAACAATGTCTTCTTTACCAGCATCAACTTCGAATTTGTTGACTGTGGATTTCTTAGCTTCGATTAAAGCGTCACCGACTTTTTTGATTGTGTCGCTATCGCATCTATTGAAAATAGCAGTTAATTTTGCATTGTATTCTGGATCATTTTCATCTAAAGCAGCGATTTCATCTTTGTAGACGTGGAAGATAGCGGCAACATATGTGTCACGCATAGAGTCTTTTAAAGAGATCTCGTTTTGGAATTTAGAGCCCTTATTCCATAAGCATTCCCATGTGCCAATTTCTTCTTCACTGAAGTGATTTGGATCATAGGTGAAGCCCATTGTGCCCCAGAAATATGGAACAGCGTATTGAAGTAAAGAACTGTTGTCTTTTAATTTAACGCTTGAGAATCTTTCTTTAATGAATGGAGAACCGTTTTCGGCCCAATTGCTAAGTGATTCGCCATATTTATCGTTAGCGGCATCGTATGAGAATTTTTCTAACATACCTTCATTAGCCATTTTTTGAATCATGTAGTCAGATGGGCAAATCAAGTCTGGCTTGATGCTGCCTTCTTTAACTTGTGTGTACATAATTTCGTTTGTGGCAAATGTACGGTAGTCCACTTTAAGGACTAAGCCGTGTTTTTCTTTGTAATACTGTTCAAAGGCTTTGATTGTTTTTGGGTTTTCTTTGTCGCCTTCGAAGATGTAGTCAGCCCAGTTATAAACGATGAGCTTAACATCATATTTAGGGGCACAGCCCACTAAACTACCCATTGCCATAGCAGGAATGGCAAACATTAATAATTTCTTTGCTTTCATTTTATTTTTCTCCTTTTAATAATTTTCTTTCCTTTTTCGCGTCCAAGATGCTCTTAACGTACATGCCAATCATAACTAATAAGATTAAGCCGAACATAATCGCGGTAAATGGACGGATTTCTACAGGAACACTACCTCTTTTAATCTTTTCATCAATTAAAGTTGAAATGGTTTGGAATGGCTCTTCCTCACCCATAACGACAATGTTAGCTGGCTTTGTGAACGCCGTAATAACAAAATCGTCCAACGATAATGTGATTGATAATAGGATGCCAGATAAAATGCCAGGCATAATATCAGGAATCACCACCTTGAACAGCGCACGAGTTTGAGTTGCACCAAGATCCATAGCCGCTTCGTAAAGCGAAGGATCCATCTGTTCTAGTTTTGGTAAAACTGAGAGAACAACATATGGTAAAGCAAGGATTACGTGACCTGCTATTAAGGTTAACAATGAAGTTTGTAAGTTCAAGATTTGAACGAAGAACACCAATAACGAGAAAGCTGTAACGATTTCAGCATTAACGATTGGAATTTGATTCATGAATTGTAAGGAATTCTTCCAAAGTTTATTACGTGAATAGAAGATACCAATGGCACCAAGAGTACCGAGTAAAACAGCAATTGCGGTGGAAATTAATGCCACTAAAGCGGTATTACGGGCAGCGCCTAATAATTCCATACCGTCACTTTCAGTGAATAAGTTAGCATAGGCCATAAAGCCAGTATCGCCCCACTCACCCATGACTCTAGAGTCGGTGAAAGAATAAATAGAAATATAAACTAATGGAGCATAGACCAAAGCAAGCATAATGAAGATGAATACTTTGGAAGCATGTTTCCAAACGGCGCCCCAAATTCTTTTACGTTTCAAAGCGTGGTTTGTTTCTTCAATAGAAAGAGGTTTTACGTTTACCATATTCCCACCTTTCTATCTTCATCTTTTTTGGTGAAGAATTTTTCTACTATTAATGACATACCGATGATGAACAACATCACAAGCGATAAGATAGACGCTGCGTTGTTATCGTGGATTGTATTGACATAATTTTCAATTAAAGAACCAATGATGAACACTTTGCCGTTACCCATTTGATCCGCAACAACGTAAGAAGACATTGTTGGCATAAATGTCATTGTGGCAGCGGCAATGATGCCTGGGACAGTCATTGGTAAGATAACTTTGAAAAAGACCACAACTGGATTAGCGCCTAAGTCTGCAGCCGCTTCAATTTGATTCTTATCCATTTTTAACATTTGGTTATATAAAGGTAAGATGGCAAATGGTAAATAATCATAAACCATACCTAAGATAGTACCTGCGACTGGATACTTAGCGGTCAATTGGAAATGAAACATTGTAGAGAACATATCATTAACCATATCTCTTAACGCCATTGTTCTAACAACAAAGTTGACCCACATTGGAAGAACGAAGAAATAGACGAGAATTTTGTTTTTGTTATATTTCTTATTACTTAAGATAAAAGCAATTGGGTAAGCAATTAAGATACAAATTGCAGTGGTCGCAAAAGCAATTTCAAAAGTCAAAAGAATGGTTTTCCATTTTTCTGGAGATGTAAAGATGATTCTCCAGTTTTCAAAATAAAAATGACCTTGATCATCAGTGAGAGAAAAATAGACGATTAATAGGAGTGGCACCACCACGAAGAAAAGCATGAATGCAACAAATGGCAAACTTAAGCTTCCGCGGAAGTTGAACCTAAAACGTCTTTGACGAACAACTTCTTCCATTGTTACTTCTTGGCTCCTTTACGAGATAAGTGGATTTGAGATTTATCAATGATAACGGAAACTTCATCGTTTTCATTCCATAAATCTGGTGTATTTAAGACAAAGTCTTCTTCATCTTCAGTTCTAACGATGATTTCATAGTGATCGCCTAAATAGATTAAGGAGATGATATTACCATGGATGTCACTAGCGTCTGGATCATCACTAATAGTGATAGCTTCAAATGGAACTTCGACGTTGATTTCCATATCAACGACATCAATTTCCGCGCCTTTTTCATCCACTAAAACATCGTTTTCATCAATCTTAGCACCTGGAAATAATGGTAAGATATCAACTTCAAATTCAGCGTTAGCGAATTCAACGTTGTAGTTCTTGGTGATATAGCCATCATAGAAGTTACTAACGAATGGCTTTTTCATAATTTGAATATTGACTGGTTCAACATCTAAGCTGACTTTGATACCTTCTTCTAATTCAGCAGTAGATTGAACGATAACTTCGGATTTACCTACGTTAATGATGTATTCATAGTGCATACCTTTGAAGATTTTGCTTGAAACAACACCATCAACAACACCACTACCGGCTTTGCCTAAAATAAAGTCTTCCGGTCTAACGACAACGTCGACTTTTTCGTTAACTGGGAATTTACCAAAGTCAACTGGGTCAGCATCCCAATACTTATTTAAGAATCTAACTTTGTTATCTTTGGCCATTGTGCCGGTATAGATGTTAGATTCACCGATGAAGTCAGCAACGAAAGCATTGTTTGGTTCATCATAGATTTCTTTTGGTTTACCAACTTGTTGGATTTCACCGTCATTCATGACGACGATGGTATCAGACATAGTTAAAGCTTCTTCTTGGTCGTGTGTGACGTAGATGAAGGTAATGCCTAACTTTTTATGCATGGCCTTTAATTCAAGTTGCATTTCTTTACGCATCTTGAGGTCAAGGGCGCCTAATGGTTCATCTAATAATAAGATTTCTGGTTCATTAACAATCGCACGCGCAATAGCGATACGTTGTTGTTGACCACCAGAAAGGGTGGAAATGTCTCTCTTTTCAAAGCCTTCAAGGTCAACAACCTTTAACGCTCTTTCGACTTTTTCACGGATTTCTTGTTTTGTATAGTGACGGTATTTAATAACTTGATTACCGTTTTTATCTAAAAGTGGATTGCCTTGTTTATCTTTAGCTTCGTAAGGAATCTTTTTAAGTTTTAAACCAAAGGCAATGTTGTTGTATATATTTAAGTGCGCGAATAACGCGTATCTTTGGAAAACAGTGTTGATTGGTCTTTTATATGGAGGAAGTAAAGAAATGTCTTGTCCATTTAATAAAATGACACCACTTGTTGGAAGTTCAAAACCAGCGATCATTCTTAGTGTTGTAGTTTTACCACAACCAGAAGGACCGAGGAACGTGACGAACTCGCCTTTTGTAATATCGAGGTTGAAGTTATCGACGACTGTTGTGCCATCAAAAACCTTGCATACACCTTGAAGTGAAATAATGATATTTTCTTTATCCATATTCTCCCCACCTTTTCCTACGTGAATTTTTATTCAAAAAAATCACGCAAAAAATATATATAAAATTGAACAAAAAAACAAACAATTTTTT
>JBGUMU010000010.1:0-1746 GCA_045116995.1 Bacilli bacterium | reverse complement strand
ATCATGGTCTTTTGATTATGATGGGGAATTACCACCGATGATGGATACCCGCACTCCTTTCTACGCCACAAAGAAAGATAATCCAGATGGTAATCTTGATTTCTATGGACTATTTATTTCAAAGAACAAAAATAAAGATGGTTCATATCATATCGTTTATGAAGCCCCTAATATTGATGATCTATATACAAACCTTCGTTTAAAAGGCAAAGAACAAGTCTCTTTAGAGAATGCCGAAATATTAGTAAACGAAAACGTCGCTATTGAACAGTTCAAGCAGTCCAATATGGCACGTTCCATTGTCAAAATGGCGGCCTCTCGTCTCGCGGAAGAGAATCATGATAAATTAGGTATCTCCCCTGAAACAATCAACATGATTATCAACATCATCAGACATATCGATATTGGTCTTAATCTTAATATCGTTGGTAGTAGGGTTGAAACCAAATGGCATGCTGGTTGTAAAAACGTTAAATTAACCGATAAATTATATTTCAGTTTAGAAATTGGTCATGAAACAATTACTGACTATACATTTGATTTTGATTTAAAAGTCCGCACCGCATGGATTGTGCCAACTGGTGTTGATTATAAAGTTAAAGTCATTGAAGATACCCAAGAGCTTAACTTTGTTAAAGTCAACTTTGATGTCAGATTAATGGATGATATTCCAAGTGATACAAAGTTCGCGGAACAAATCATGGACAATATGGAAAAAGAGGCCAAAGGCGAAGCTTCCGCTTTCAGTTGTTTAGCCGATGAAGATGGTGACCACTATAAAGGACCAAGTGCGGGTGGCACAAGAACTACTTGGCCATTAGCCGTTATAGATATTGACTGGTTCACACCTTTAGATATCAAATTCAAAATTGATTTCTATATGGATGCTGCTATCTCAGTGATGGGCTTTGGTAAAAAGGAAGTCCATACCACTAAGATTGATATTTGTTATACCAATATGGATGGTGGTGGGGATGCCACTGATCAAGACATCAAAGAAGCCTCTAACTGGGCGGTATTTATCGCTGGTGGTGTGCGTTTTGAAGTCGGTCTACGTATCTCAATCGGTATTTCTCTCTTTGGTTTATATGATTATTTACACGCTGAAGCATTCGCTGAAGTTTATTTCAATGTTTCCTTTAACGGCCTTCTTGGTATGAACTTTGATGTTAATCAACCAGATGCCGAATTCACTGGTTTCATCGGTTGTGACTTCTCTATCGCGGTGGGCTTTAGAACTGGCTTCCACTTTAAAGCGGTCGTTTGGGAAACAACGATATCCTGGAACTGGTCGACCTATATCTTCCGTGTTAGTTTAAACAACAATTTAGAACACTGGAGTGATACCGCTTCAACCACAATTGAGATGAATAAACAGACAATGAGTCTAGATGAAACTAGTGCTCTTTGGATTAAGTATTATGATCCATTAACTTGGACGCTAAAAGAAAAGCAATTTAGTGCGAGTGAAAGGTTCTCTATTTTCTCTGGTTTACTCGTACCTAAGGCTAAACAAAGTTTATTCTCTGGCTACATGTTTGAATACCATGCTGATAATCCAAATCTCATAGAGATTTCTGATACTGGTGTCATCCACGTTAAAGATGGTACTGCCTCTTCATTTACCACAACATTTAAGATTCATGTTTCTAACTGGGTTGGTTGGATTAGTGATCGCACAATCACTATTAACTACACTGCTAGTGATACATTAGAAGCTTATGCGGGTGATGATTTAATTGATGC
>JBGUMU010000009.1:0-6899 GCA_045116995.1 Bacilli bacterium | reverse complement strand
ATCCGGTGTTGAAACTGTTTATACAGTCTTACACGCTGGTGGTAAATTCGGTGAAGGTGGCGGTTATAAAGTATCCGGTGGTTTACACGGTGTTGGTGCTTCCGTTGTTAACGCTTTATCTGAATGGTGTGAAGTCACTGTCCATAAAGATGGTGGTGTTTACTACATCAAGTTCGTTAATGGTGGTAAGATCGTTGAACACTTAAAGAAAATCGGTTCTTGTGATCCAAAAGCAAATGGTACAACAGTTACATTTAAGCCAGATGCTCAAATCTTCACAGACACAACTGTTTACGATTACACAATCATTCGTGACAGAATGAGACAAGTTGCCTACTTAAATAGAGGCATCAAGATTATTGTTGAAGACGCAAGAACACCAGAAAAGATTCATGAAGAATTCTGCTACAAAGGTGGTATTAAAGAATACGTCTTATTCATCAATAATCACAAAACAAGATTATTTGACGAAGTTATTTATTGCGAAGGCACCGCTCCTATCACTTTAGCCAGTGGTAGTGAAGCCCATGTTTATGCTGAAATCGCAATGCAATATGATGATGGTTATTCATCAAACGTTTACTCTTTCTGTAATAACGTCCATACCCATGAAGGTGGTATGCACGAAACAGGTTTCAGAGATGCGATGAGAAGAGTTGTTAACACCTATGCAAGACAAAACAAATTCTTAAAAGATGGTGAAGATGACTTAACTGTTGATGATATTACCGAAGGTTTAACATGTGTTATTTCTGTTAAACACCCAAACCCACAATTTGAAGGTCAAACAAAGACAAAATTAGGTAACTCTGAAGTTAGAAAGATTGTCTCCCAAATTGTTGGTGATCAATTAAATAGATTCCTCTTAGAAGATCCTCGCTTAGCTAGAATAATCATGGAGAAGATTGTGACAGCGGCTAACGCAAGATTAGCGGCGAGAAAAGCTAGAGAAGAAATCCGTCGTAAAGGCGGTCTTGAACTTAATACACTTCCTGGTAAATTAGCGGACTGCTCAAGTAAAAAACCTGAAGAATGTGAATTATATATCGTCGAAGGTAATTCCGCTGGTGGTAGTGCTAAAAACGGTAGAAACAGAGAAACGCAAGCTATTCTTCCTTTGCGTGGTAAGATTCTTAACGTTGAAAAAGCTCAAGCTAAACGTATCTTTGCTAACGCTGAAATCGGTAACATGATTACCGCTATCGGTGGTGGTATTGATCCAGAATTTGATACAAGCAAGATTAGATACCATAAAATCGTCATCATGACCGATGCTGACGTCGATGGTTCTCACATCCGTATCTTATTATTAACTTTCTTCTACAGATTTATGCGTCCTTTAATTACCGAAGGCTACGTTTATATCGCTCAACCTCCTCTATATAAAGTCGAATATCATGGTAAGCAATATTACGCCTACAATGATGATCAATTAGAAACAATTAAACAAAAATTAAAATTAAAACCAGGCTATCCATTCCAACGTTATAAAGGTCTTGGTGAAATGGATGCCGAACAACTTTGGGAAACAACAATGGACCCAAGCAATCGTAAGATGATTAGAGTCACTCTTAACGATGCGATTGCTGCTGAACAAATCTTTACAGATTTGATGGGTGACAACGTTGACCCGCGTAAAGAGTTCATTCATGCGAACGCTAAGTTCGTTAAGAACCTCGATATTTAAGGAAAGGAGTGCAAGTTATGTTATTAGATGATGAAAACAAAGTCTTAGACGAAGAAGCAGTTGAAGAAACTGAAGAAGTCTCCGCCGAAGAAGAACAAGAACTTGAAGCTGGTATCGTCGCTGGTTTAACCGATGTTGATACCGTGCCATTAGTTAAAGAATCCTTCCTTGATTACGCCATGTCTGTTATCGTCGCTCGTGCGATTCCTGATGTCAGAGATGGTATGAAACCAGTTCATAGACGTATTGTTTACTCTATGAGTGAAACTGGTAACACTCCAGACAAACCATTTAAGAAATGTGCTCGTATCGTCGGTGATGTTATGGGTAAATATCACCCTCATGGTGACTCCGCAATCTATGGTGCTTTAGCAAGATTAGCGCAACCATTCGCAATGAGATATATGCTCGTTGAAGGTCATGGTAACTTCGGTTCTGTCGATGGTGATGAACCAGCGGCCTACCGTTATACTGAAGCTAGAATGGCTAAATTAGCCTTAGAAATGGTCCGTGATATCAACTGTGATGTTGTTGATTTCATGGATAACTACGATGGTGTTGACCAAGAACCAACTGTCTTACCTTCTAGAATTCCAAACTTATTAGTTAACGGTTCTAGTGGTATCGCTGTTGGTATGGCCACAAACATCCCACCACACAACTTAGGTGAAGTTATTGATGGTGTTATTGCGATTGCAAGAAACCCAGAAATCACTGTTGATGAATTAATGGAGTACATTAAAGGTCCAGACTTCCCAACAGGTGCGATTATCTTAGGTAGAAGTGGTATTCGCGATGCCTATGAAACAGGTACAGGTAGCATCGCTATTAGAAGTAAATGCCATATCGAAGAACGTGGTGAACATGGTTTAAAACGTATCGTTGTTGATGAAATCCCATATGGTATTAACAAAGCCAACATGATTGAAAACATGGCCGCTTTAGTCCGTGATAAAGTCATTGAAGGTATCTCAGATATCCGTGATGAATCTAACAAAGACGGTATCCGTGTTGTTATTGAAGTCAAACGTGATGCGATTCCAGAAGTTTTATTAAACCAATTATATAAACTCACCAACTTACAAGTGAGCTTTGGTATTATCAACCTCTGCTTAGTGGACAACGCTCCAAAAGTATGTTCCTTACCAGTTCTTTTACAACAATACTTAGACTTCCAAGTCAGTGTTATTGAAAGAAGAACAAAGTTCTTACTTGAAAAAGATGAAGCACGTGACCATATCGTTATCGGTTTAATCAAGTGCCATGATAACATCGATGATATCGTTGATATCATTAAAGAAAGCGCTACTCCAGAAGAAGCCACAAAGACTTTAATGGAAAAATATGAATTCACTGAATTACAAGTGAACGCTATTTTAGCGATGACATTACGTAGATTAACCGGTATTGAAACCGATAAGTTAATTGCTGAACGTAATCAATTAGAACTTAACATCGCTGAATATAAGAGAATCCTTTCTTCTAGAGAAAACGAAATCGAAGTCGTTATTAAAGAATTAGAAGAAATCAAAGATAAGTTCGGTGATGAAAGAAGAACTGAAATCTCTAACGTTGCCGCAAACATCGATGATGAAGATTTAATTCCACAAGAAGATATCGTTATTACCTTATCTAGAGGTGGTTATGTTAAACGTTTAAGCGTTGATACATTTAAAGCCCAACATAGAGGTGGTAGAGGCATCCGTGGTGCATCATTAAATGAAAACGATGTCGTTGATTTAATGGTCTACACAAAGACACATACAGACCTCTTATTCTTCACCGATTTAGGTAAAGTTTATCGTATCCGTGGTTACCAAATTCCTGAATATCAAAGAACAGGTAAAGGTATCCCAGTCATCAACTTAATCAATATTGAAAAGGGTGAAAACGTTAAGTCTATCATCCCAGTTGATGAATACTTAGATTACAGATTCTTAATGTTCTTCACTAAAGATGGTATCGTCAAGAGAACCCCAATTAGTGAATATGAATCCATTAGACAAAACGGTAAGATCGCTATCACATTAAGAGAAGGCGATAACTTATTAGCCGTTAAAGAAGTCCAAAGCAAGATGAAAGCTTATGGTGAATTTGATCTAGAAAGACCATATTACACTATGGAATTAGATGAAAATGGTCGTGGTATTTTCACTAAAGTTGATAATCCAAAAGCGGAAGAAATGGATAACTACTATGTAGACACTATCGTTGGTATCGCTTCTAGCGAAGGTAAGATGGTTAACTTCCCAGTTGAAGAAGTTAGACCAATGGGTAGAACTGCCTCTGGTGTTATCGGTATTGATTTAGATGATGGTGTTGAAGCCGTTGGCGTGACCGTGGCCTATGAAGGCGACTTAATCTTAGTCGTCACTGATAAGGGCTTTGGTAAGATGACACACTTCTCTGAATACCGTATTACAAAGCGTGGTGCGAAAGGTGTCAGCACCCTTAAATCCACTGATAAAGTGGGCAAAATCGTTACCGTCCGCTCTGTTTCTAGTGAAGATGACTTAATGGTTATCACTAACTATGGTATCGTCATTAGAACTCACTTATCAGAAGTTAGACAATCATCTAGAAATACTCAAGGCGTTAAGATCTTGAACCTTGAAGGTAGACAAAAAGTTTCTTCCATCGCTGTTGTTCCTTTTGAAGAAGAGGAAGAATATGTTGAGGGCGAAGAACCTTTAGAAGAAGGCGAAGAACAAGTTAGCGAGGAAAATAACGACGCTAACGAATAGTTATGAAAGTCCTAGTTTATTTTCAACCGAATAGAAAATATGACAACTACGAGGGCGCTAGAATGCGTAAAACCATTAAAGGTGCCCTCGAGGTTGTGGGCGCTACTCATACATCTAACATTTACGATGATTATGATGTCGCTCATTTCATGTCGCCTGAGGATGAAAGTAAATTAAACATCGCCCTTGAAAGAGATGTTCCAGTTATCGTTTCCGCTTTATATGGAGAAGATGATCCATCTGCGAGATTCTTATCACATAAAAGTAAAGATGGTAAAAGAACAACTACTTTAAAGAACAGAGCATTAAAAATGCTCAACAAAGCCACATTAGTATTAGTGCCAACTGAATCCGCGAAAAGATTCTTAATTGAATCAGGAGTTACCACTCCAATTGAAACATGTATTCCAGGCATCAATTTAGCGAGATTTAATTTCTCTAGAGATGATGAAAAAGAACTCTTCTATCGTTACTTCAGAGAAGATAAAAATAAGAAGATTGTTCTTGCGGTTGGAGAATACGATAACAACCTAGAAGGCATCCATGCTTTCATAAACGTCGCGACAAAAAGAGACGACACGGTATTCTATTATGTTGGTAGTGAAACCACTAATTTGAATAATGGTAGAGCTAAAACAATTATCAAAGATGCTCCTAAAAACGTACATTTTAAAAACATCTTGCCTGATGATATCTACCGTAGCTTATTGCTTAATGCTGATGTGTTTATGTTACCTGGCTATAATTTAGCAGGTATCATCTCCGTTGAAGAGGCAATGGCCGCAAAGTGTCAGTTAATTGTGAGAAAATCTTCGATTTTCCCAGAGCTCTTAAAGAATGAAAAAACCGCTTATATTGCGCAATATTCTGAGACATTAACTTCCCTTTGCCTAGACTATTTAAACGGAGAAATACAACCTACGACTCAAGAAGCTTATAATCAAGTTTCTGAGCATAGTTTACAAAAATTTGGAGATCAATTAGTGAAAATATATAATTCACTAATGGAAAATAAATAAAAGAGGAGAAAGAGATTATGTTAGACATTAATCGTATTCGTGAAAATCCTGAAGCTGTAAAAGAAGCACTTAAAAAGAAATTATGGGATGCTGACTTTACTGAATTATTAGCTTGGGATAAAAGAAAGAAAGAATTAATCCAATTCGTCGAAGGTAACAAAGCGGAAATGAATAGATTATCCGCAAGTGTTCCACAAGCAAAAAAGAACGGTGAAGACGTTTCTAAAATCTTTGCTAAAGTTAAAGAAATCGCCGCTGCTAATGCAGAAAGCGATAAAGAACTTAAAGAATTAGAAGAAAAAATCTTCAACTTCTTAGCCGAATTACCAAACATTCCTGATGATGATTTATTAGGTGGTGGTAAAGAAAACAATAAACCAATTAGATCATTTGGTAAGAAACCAGAATTCAACTTCCCAATGAAGGATCACGTTGAACTCGCCACATCTTTAGGCTTAGTGGATTATGATAGAGCCGCTAAGATTGCCGGTCGTGGTGCTTGGATTTATACAAACTTAGGCGCTAGACTTGAATGGGCCTTATTAAATTACTTCATCTCTGAACATTTAAAAGACGGATATACCTTTATCCTACCTCCTCACTTATTAAATGAAGCTTCAGGTTTCGGTGCGGGCCAATTCCCAAAATTTAGAGAAGACGTTTTCTGGCTCGAAGGTATGGAACCAAAGAGATTCTTATTACCAACCGCTGAAACAGCCTTAGTAAATATCTATCGTGATGAAATCATGAAAGAAGAAGATTTACCAAAGAAACTATTCGCCTATACACCATGCTATCGTAGAGAAGCTGGTTCCTACAGAACTGAAGAAAGAGGTATGATTCGTGGTTATCAATTCGACAAAGTCGAAATGGTCCAATATACCAAACCAGAAGATAGCGATGCCGCTTTCGAAGAACTCGTTGGTAAAGCTGAATCCTTAGTTAAAGGTTTAGGCTTACATTATCAAGTCAGTAAACTTGCCGCTGGTGATATCTCTCACTCTATGGCGAGAACATATGACATTGAAGTCTATTTACCAAGTATGGGTATTTATAAAGAAGTTAGTTCCGCGAGTAACGCTAGAGACTATCAAGCAAGAAGAACAATGTGCCGTTATAGAGATAACGCTACAGGTAAGACCAGATATGTTCATACATTGAATGCTTCTGGCTTAGCTACTTCTCGTATCTTCCCAGCTTTACTTGAACAATTCCAACAAGAAGATGGTTCAGTCGTCATTCCAGAAGTCTTAAGACCATGGATGGGTGGCTTAGAAGTCTTAAAACCAATTAAGAAATAATAAACAAATCGGACACAATAAAATGTGTCCTTTTTTATATTTTGCTTTAATGCTATAATCTTTTCGCCATCGCGATGAATATTTGCGAACCAGGTCAGGACAGGAATGTAGCAGCCTTAAGTATTATGTTCATGTGCGGTGGTTTATT
>JBGUMU010000008.1:0-8894 GCA_045116995.1 Bacilli bacterium | reverse complement strand
GGAATCGGACCACCGATTCATCCTTACCATGGATGCGTAATACCATTTTACTAAGGGGGCAGCATTAATAATTATACATAAATACTTACTTATATCAATAAAAAATATTTACGTAAAAATTAGGGGTGAATATTAATATTCTTCTTGTTCTTCTAAGGCTTCTTTCTTGCGCATTTTGAAGGTGATCATTCTGGCTAAAAACCAGGCTCCAAAAGCAAGCTGGGCAAAGAAGAAAGTTGAGTAGAACACTTGATAAGTGTAGTTATATTCATATTGAGGGATGAGATAGTCTTCTGTACCTTCCACTACTTTAGCGGTCATGACTGTTAATACATAAAAAATTGCCGCTAAAACAGCGGACGCACCAGCGCCAATTAAGAAAGCCTTTTGCCATTTATCGAAGAACTTCATTTAACAATCTCTCCATATAAATCATAAACGTAACTTTCTTTGATTTTAACATTAACAATGTCGCCTTCTTTAAGCTCTTCATTAGAAGAGAATAAGATTTTACCATCAACATCATCAGGAGCGTTCCAATAGCTTCTTAATAAGTAGTAGCCATTTTCTTTACCGACGACTAAGCCGTTCATGATTTCACCAATATGTTTCTTATTTAAGTCATAGGAAATCTTTTGTTGAAGCGCCATAAGTTCATCTAAACGTTTTTGTTTAGTGGCTTGTCTTACTTGATGTGGGAAGTCATATGATTTAGTGCCTTCTTCTTTAGAATAGGTAAAACCACCTAAGTGATCAAATTTAACTTCTTCAACGAATTTTAAAAGATTATCAAAGTCTTGTTTGGTTTCACCAGGGAAACCCACCATCACTGTGGTTCGTAAAACAGCGTTAGGAATCTTAGTTTTAATTTTATTAAATAAGTTAGTGAGATAAGCTTTATCACCACGTCTATTCATGGCTTTAAGAATCTTGTCTTCACTATGTTGGATTGGAATATCAAAATATGGTGTTAATCTCTTTTCTTTAGCGATTAAATCGATTAATTCATCGGTGATTTCATCTGGATAGAGGTATAACAAGCGAATAAAGGCGAGCTCTTTGATTTCTAATAGACCTTTGAGTAAATCAACAATCGTCTTCTTTTCCTTTAAATCTAGGCCATATCTCGTAGTGTCTTGTTCTAAGACGATTAATTCTTTATAGCCCTCACTAGCGAGTTTTCTTGCTTCTTTAATGATATCTTCATATGGTCTAGAGACATATGGACCTCTAATAAGAGGGATAGCGCAGTATGTGCAGCAGTTAGAACAGCCTTCACCTATCTTAAGATAGGCACTATAAGTGCCAGTAGAAACTAAACGATAGTCATCATTAAGACCTTCAAAGTTGGTGATATCTTTATCTAAAGTCGCTAATAAGCGAGAGAAGTTTTTATAGTCTCTAATTGGAATCCATAAGTCAACTTCTGGAATAGCTTTCTTTAAGTCATCGACGTAGCGGTTTACTAAGCAACCTGTGACCACGACTTTTTGTTTTTTATTAATATTGTCTAAAATTACATCAATACTTTCTTTTTTACTGGCTTCAATAAAGCCACATGTATTGATGATTAAAATATCCGCTTCTTCTTTGTTATTCACTATTTCGTAGTGATTCTTGAGCAAAAGACCAAGGATATTTTCACTATCGACAAGGTTTTTCGCGCAGCCTAAAGAGATTAAAGCAATTTTCTTCATTATTCACTCCTTAAAGCGGTGACTGGATCTTGTCTAGAAGCGTGCATACTTGGAATTAAACCAGCGACCACGCTTAAGACAACTGATAAAGCGAGCATGATACCCATGATTGGGAATGTTAAGACCGCGATAGCAGGAACACCAAACTGTGAAATAACAGCGTTAATAATTAAGCAAACAACACCGGTAATAGCTAAACCGATAATACCACTCATCACACCTGTAACAAGGTTTTCGGCGATAAATAGACGTGAAACGTCTTTCTTTCGTCCACCAAGAGAACGGATAACACCGATTTCTTTGACTCTTTCCATGACGGAGATATAAGTAATAACCGCAATCATGAAGGAAGAGACAACAAGTGATAAGGATGTAAAGATGATTAACGCTGTTGTGATAATTGTGATCATTGTATCGATGACATTAATGATGATGGAAATTGTATCAGTATAGGTTAATTCATCTCTATCTGTGGCCTTTAAGACTTTTTCGTTAGAGGTGCCATCATATAGGACGATATCTTTATCTGAGTTCCATTGATCTAAGTAGTCATTAACTTTACTCTTTTGGGCAAAGTCCACTGGATAGATGCTCATGGTCTCTGGTAGTTTTTCAAAACTATAGGAAATATCATTTGTTTCACTATCGACAGTGGTCACTGTTTTTAAGCCGCATAAAGAACGGAAGTGAACTTGGTTTTCTTGTGAGTAATCTTTACCAGTAATACTGGAGAATAAGGAAGAGAACGAAGAGTTCAAATCGCCATTTAAGCAAGAGGCATAGCCAAATGTATCATAGGCTGGATGGTCTGGGTCTTCCCAATTTGTAAAGTTAAAGGTCACATAAGCTTGATACATAGTATTTTGCTTAGTCGGATCCTTTAGATGCGCTTCAAAACCTCTAGTGTTATCGGTGATGATTTCACTATCTTTAGCGTCATTCATGTATTTATCTTGGAATTCTTTAGTGTAGTAAACACCACGACTTAAGCAGCCAAAACTAACACCTTTCTTTGGTCTTAAGATGCCAGCGATTTTAAGTTCTGTGCCATTTGTCCAAGAATCATCCGCTTGGGCTGGATATTGATAGCCTCTGATGGTTTCTTCAGCAGGTGTTTCAGTCGCATTTACTGTAAACATGACTGGCATTAATGAACCAGACATTACTTGAGCATTACCTGTTTCAGGAATGTTCATATAGACCAGTTCACCACTTTGAATCATTGGAAGGATATCAGTCATTGATGGATTTTCAATTTCCGCTAAAGCGGCTAAAGATTTAACGTTAGAAGTACCAATAAATGTCCCAGCGGTTGGTTTATCACCACTTTGTTGGAAGTTAACAGCGAAGAAGTCTTCGTAGTTATATGGGGAAATGTTTAAGTGTGCGCCTCTAAAAACAGGCACGCCTTTAAGCATGGATGTATATGTTTCATCGTATTGGAGGATGTAGAATTCATCCGCTCCTGAGGATTGAAGAACAACAGTATAGTCCGTATAGTCACGGACATGGATATCGTCATAATGATAAATAGTGTCATGAGGATAGTATGTGAGGTTTTTATCTAAGAGTTCCTCATAGGAGAAACTTGTGGCGTATGGATATAACTCATCTAGTTCTTTATCGGTGAGCGTATTTTCTGGATCATATTTCTTAATCGCTTTCTTAGCGATGTTCATGACTTCTTCTTCATGGTAATAACCAAGTTGTGCAAAGACTAAGTCAGTTAAGGTGGTATCAGATTCCACTACTAACATGATTTCATTTTCATTTTGTGGGAAGTGTGAATTACCTAATAAGTCATATTGGCTAAGGATGTAATCTTGTTCACCTGGTAATAACTTCATGAAGTCGGTGAATAAATCAACGTAGGAAGCGTATTGAGAGAAGCCTTCCACTGTTTTAAGTTCAGCGATGTAACGTTGAGTTAAACCATTTAAGGAAATCTTCATTTGTGGATCACCAACATTTGGTTCCCAATTAGTGAAGATATTGTTCGTTGGATCAATGCCATAACTAAAAGATAAAGCGGAGATATATTCCTCAGGAATCTCTCTTACAAATTGCACCAAATCGTCATTAATGGTATTTGTTTTCACTGAAGTGAAATCAGTGTATCTATTCATCAAGTAGTCAATCATGGAATTAAGACCGACTCTTGAAGAGGTATCGAATTCTAAAATCTTGGTGTCTGGATCTTGATATAGACCTGTCATTAAAGATGTATAATCAACGCTTTCTTCGGCAATAGTTAACGGATAGCTAGAAAGCATATCATCTTGCATCTTATCGATGTATTGACGAACACCAGTAGAGGCCGCTAAAACGGTGGATACGCCGAAGATACCAATACTACCCGCAATAGCGACTAATACGGTTCTTTTAGATTTGCTAAATAAGTTAGCGACACTTAATGCGGTTGCAGTGAAGAAGGACATAGAACTGTTCTTCTTTTTGCCTTTATTAGCGTCATCATCAGGATAATCGGCTAAAACACCACAGCTTGGGCACCTTTCAGATTTCTTAATGACGACTGTGCCACACTTTGGACAGCGATAGACTACTTTAGGAGTTTCATTACCATCAAATGGATTACTATCACCAGTGATGACACCATCAAACATATTGACGATACGTGTCGCGTATTTTTCCGCTAAGTCTGGGTTATGAGTCACCATGACGACTAAACGGTCTTGGGCAACTTCTTTGAGAAGATCCATGATTTGGACACTAGTTTCACTATCAAGAGCGCCGGTTGGTTCATCGGCTAATAAGATTTCAGGATTGTTCACTAAAGCTCTAGCAATAGCGACTCTTTGCATTTGACCACCAGAGAGTTGGTTTGGCTTTTTCTTTTCCATGCCTTTTAAGCCAACTTTAGCTAAGGCTTGGTAGGCTCTTTCTTTTCTCTCTTTTTTATCTACGCCTGCGATTGTTAAAGCGAGTTCAACGTTTTTAGAGATGCTTTGGTGACCGATTAAGTTATAGGCTTGGAAGACAAAACCAATGGAATGGTTACGATATGTATCCCAGTCATAATCAGAGTAGTTTTTAGTGGATTTATCTTTGATGATTAAATCACCGTCTGAATAACGGTCTAATCCACCGATAATATTTAATAATGTGGTTTTACCACATCCAGAAGGACCGAGAACAGCGACAAATTCGTTACGTCTAAAGTTGACTGAAACACCTCTAAGGGCCTTAACTGGCTCTTGGTTTTTCATCTCATAATTCTTCTTAATATCAACTAATTTAAGCATCGGTTCTCTCCTAATATGAGTGCATGATAATACAAAATAAAAGTGCCTGTCAATATACATGCACTTTATATTTTTTAATAATTTTGTCAACGTCTAATCTTTTTAAAGATTGTTGGCGATTAACCAAGTCTTATCAGTTTCCTTTTTAATGTTGTTTTGAAGTGGATATTCTTTGTTGGTGCCCGCTTCAACAGCGACATTCTTCACCACTCTTTTGAGAAGCGTTCTTCTTTTGATGAAAATTACAAGGAAGATAATAAGAAGGTAAGTAGCAAAGCCATAGCACACTAAGCTCGCAAATAGGAAAGAGATATAGTATGTGAATGTGGTTTGAAGGATAAAATAGAACGCTAAAAGAGTAGAGGCAATTACGAACATAATTATTCCCGCAAGAGGGAATGGACGAGCAATACGAGCATAAAGGGTTTCAGTACTTCTAATCATATGATAAGAATTACCTTCGAACTTTTCTTTATCCCTTTCAAAAGTAAGAATTACTTTGTTGCCATCTTCTTCACGGTTTGTTAGTTCATAGCCAAAAGCATTATAGAAATCGATCTTTTCATCAACCTTTTTAGCGCTTACTTTAACTGTTTTAGTTTCCATATTTTTCCTTTAAAGCTTTCATTTTCTCTTCTGCTTGTTTAACGATGTTTTCTTCATTTTGAAGATATTTCATTAATTGTCTACTACGGATGAAGAAGAGGAATGTATCCGTTAGTAATAACGCCATCGCTGGAATTAAGAAATAGAATAAACTCGCTTTAGCGTCAAAGCTATCTTTTAAGGCTAAGGCAAGAATGAGATACACTGTCATAACGACAAATGCAATTGAGACAGGAATAATCAATAAAATGAAAGAAAGAAGACGTGGAGAAGTTTCTTTTTCAATCTCCACCATTTCTTTGTAATAAGGCACATTTTCGTTGCGCTCAAAAGTTAAAACACTTGGAGCGTTATCGTGCTTTTCTTCATTGACTAATTTCCAATCGAATAAACCCATTAAATAAACCGAACGGGTCACGGAATAAGAGTTAACTTTTCTTTGACATTTTTCCATAGCTCTATTTTATAGATTTTGCCAAATTCTAGCAAGTTTTATAGATAAAACCTATAAAAATATAAGAAAGTGACAAGTAAATATTGAATGTCACATTTTTACATGCTACACTTGTCGCGGATAAAGGAGACATATATATATGATGCCGAAAAAACACAGCACTAAAGATTACATCACTATTTCTTTATATTATTTAATGTCTAAGTTCGATTATGAATCCATCAGCGTCACAGATATTTGTGCAAAAGCGCGTGTCTCTAGAATGTCCTTTTATCGATACTTCAATAACAAAGAAGACATCTTCATCAATTACTGCGATGAAAGATTTGAAGAGTTCTTCCAAATCATTAACGATAAGCACGTTGATGATATTTACTCTTTCTTACTAGAAGTCTTCTATTATATGAAGAAATACGCCCGCCAGGTGACAATCTTAAAAAGAGCAAGAAAAGAGAACTTACTCGTTGAGAAATTCACTGACTATGGCTCATATATTGCTAGCCACACTTCATTAACAACCGAAAACAATATTATCAATAACCGCATCATCGCTGCCTTCTTGGCGGGTGGTATCGCTAACATCTTATTACTCTGGTTTGAATTAGGATTAGATCTTCCACCACAAGAAATGGCTAAGATGGCTTATAGTATCTTCTCATCCCTTAACGTTAACAGTTCTAATAAGGAAAAGAAGTAGTCTATATACACCATAAAAAATAGATTTCAAAGACAAAAAATCACAAAACTAGACAGTGTCTAAATTTGTGTTTTTTTTACTTTATTTTCGTCTAGAATATTAATAATATTAATGCACCGCTATAAAAGTGTGTCACCACTTAAAAATAGCTAATGAATAATAAAAAGTAGCAGAGGAACTACTTTTAAATACACTTCGGAAAAATAAGGAGAGATTTTTATGTTAAGAATCAAAAAAAGAGACGGCAATATTGAAGAATTTGATATTACCAAAATCGAAAACGCCATTGAAAAGGCATTCATGGCTGAACACAAATTCTACAACCACGACATTATCGAAATGCTCGCGTTACGCGTTACCAGTGACTTCAACCGTAAAGTCGTTAATGACACCATTGGTATCGAAGACGTTCAAGACTCCGTTGAAATTGTCCTCATTCAAGCGGGTTATGTGGATGTCGCGCGTTCATATATGATTTATCGTAAACAACATCAAAACTTACGCGATATCAAAGAAACAAATCTTAACTATAAGAACGTTGTTGATAATTATTTAAAGATTAATGACTGGCGCGTGAAGGAAAATAGTACTGTCACATACTCTGTCGGTGGTCTTATTTTAAGCAACAGCGGCGCTGTCACAGCGAATTATTGGTTAAGTGAAGTCTATGATGATGAAATCGGAAACGCTCATAGAAACGCCGAAATTCACATCCACGACTTATCAATGTTAACTGGCTACTGCGCTGGTTGGTCATTAAAACAATTAATCCAAGAAGGTTTAGGTGGCGTTCCTGGTAAGATTACTTCTTCCCCTGCTAACCACTTAAGCACTCTTTGTAACCAAATGGTTAACTTCTTAGGCATTATGCAAAACGAATGGGCTGGCGCTCAAGCCTTCTCCTCCTTCGATACATATTTAGCCCCATTTGTTAAGGTTGATCACTTATCATATAAAGAAGTTAAACAATGTATCCAATCCTTCATTTATGGTGTTAATACACCATCCCGTTGGGGTACACAAGCTCCATTCACCAACATCACTTTAGACTGGGTCGTGCCAAACGATATGGCTGAACTCAACTGTTTAGTGGGTGGCAAAGAAATGGACTTCAAGTACAAAGACTGTGTTGAAGAAATGGCAATGGTCAACAAAGCCTTCATCGAAATCATGATTGAAGGTGACGCGAATGGCCGTGGCTTCCAATACCCAATCCCAACATACTCCATCACTCGTACATTCGACTGGGAAGAAACAGAAAACAATAAACTCTTATTCGAAATGACAGCGAAATATGGTACACCATACTTCTCTAACTACATCAACTCCGATATGGAACCAAGTGATGTTAGAAGTATGTGCTGCCGTTTAAGACTCGACTTAAGAGAATTAAGAAAGAAATCCGGTGGTTTCTTCGGTTCTGGTGAAAGTACTGGTTCTATCGGTGTTGTTACCATCAACATGCCAAGAATTGCTTACTTATCCACAGACGCTGAAGACTTCTATAGAAGATTAGATCACATCATGGATATCAGCGCCCGTTCACTTAAAGTGAAACGTAACACCATTACCACATTAATGGAAGCTGGCTTATATCCATATACAAAGAGATATTTAGGTAACTTCAATAACCACTTCTCCACTATCGGTTTAGTTGGTATGAACGAAGCTTGCTTAAATGCTCGTTGGTTAAGAAAAGACTTAACAAATCCAGAAGCTATTCAATTCACAAAAGATGTTCTCAATCACATGAGAAACAAACTTTCTGACTATCAAGAATTATATGGTGACTTATACAACTTAGAAGCCACCCCAGCGGAATCTACAGCCTATCGTTTAGCTAAACACGATAAAGCTTTATATCCAGATATCATTACCGCTTCTGAAAACGGTAGAACTCCATACTACACCAACTCCTCACACTTACCAGTTGGTTACACAGAAGATATCTACAAAGCTCTTGATATCCAAGATGGCTTACAAACTTTATACACCTCTGGTACAGTCTTCCACTGCTTCTTAGGTCAAAAGTTACCAAGCTGGAAATCATGTATGAATCTTGTTAGAAAGATTGCTGAAAACTACCACATCCCATATTACACAATGTCTCCTACATACTCTGTATGTAAAGACCACGGTTATATCACTGGTGAACAATATGTCTGTCCAAAATGTGG
>JBGUMU010000007.1:0-19114 GCA_045116995.1 Bacilli bacterium | reverse complement strand
GAAGATTTTTTAATCGGTTAAAGGAGGACACTCTATATGGCTAAAAAATCATTTGCAGTTATCGGCTTAGGTCAATTTGGTATTTCTATCGTTGAAGAACTCGTGGGTAACGGTATGGACGTTATCGCAATCGACACCGATGAAGAAGCCGTTAAGAAGATCAGTGCTTTGCTTCCAACTGTCGCTGTTGCTAATGCGACCGATGAAGAAGCATTAAAAGAATTAGGTATCAAAGATGTTGATGCCGCAATCGTGGCTTTCGGTTCTCATATCGAAGCTAGTATTTTAACAACAGTTATTCTTAAAGAATTAGGTGTTAAATCCATCATCGTCCGTGTTGATGATGTCTACTATATGCCAATTATGAAGAAGTTAGGCGCTACAGAAGTTATCATGCCTCAAAAGGCTGCTGGTGTTGCCTTAGCAAACAGATTAGGTAACGAAGACTTTAAAGACTTCTATAAACTCGATGATAAGTATTCTGTTGTCTCAATTGTCGTCAATAGCGCTTATGTTCCAGAACAATTGAAGGATTTATCCACTAAAGATAAATACGGCGTCAGCGTGGTTCTTATCGTGCGTAACGGCCGTTCCTTCGTCCCTGGTGGTAATGATTCATTATTACCAGATGATACAATATTCGTTGTTGGTAGCACTAAAGAAATTAGAAACTTCCGTGAAGCCATCAACGGTGTGAAGACAAGAAGAAAGAAAAAAGCTGCTTAATAAGCAAAAGTTAAAAATAAAACCAGCCTCGAATGAAGCTGGTTTTTTGTTGCTTGTTATTAACAACTTAGATTTTATCGATTTCAGAGAAGTCGACTTCCACCTTTGTGGATCTACCAAAGAAGATGGTTTCGAGTTCAACAACTTTGGTGTCTCTATTGATGGAGAGAATACGACCTTCGGTGCCTTCTAATGGACCATGGATAACTTTAACGTAGTCATCAACACTGTAACGGTCAAACATATCGGCGTCGATTTCACCCATTCTCTTAAGAACTGGTTCGATTTGTTCACGTGGAACTGGGAATGGTTTTGTACCTTTACCAGAGGAACCGACGAAGCCGGTAACACCTGGAGTATTACGTACGACATACCATGCGTAGTCAGTCATAATCATTTCAACGAAGACATAACCTGGATAAAGGTTTTTCATTCTTGTCTTGTCTGTTGGCATACCATCTTTCATGACTGGGACTTCTTGTTCCGCGACAATAATACGGAAGATTAAGTCTTGTAAGCCCATTGATTCAACACGACGTTTTAAGTTTTCTTTAACTTTGTTTTCGTGTGTGGAATAGGTATTAACCACGTACCAAGCTTTTTCACCTAATGTAGCATTAGATGATTCGCCTTCGCTTAAATCGGTTGTACTATCTGTAAATTTGATTTCATCTGCCATAGTAATACCTCCTAGCTATTAAATGTCTTTTTGAGGACATCAATTAAACCTTTGCCTAATGCGTCTTCGCCCATTAAAAGTAAACCAGTTAACGCGGCGATAACAACGACAACAATAATTGCTGGCACTAAGACTTCTCTCTTAGGCCAACGAACACGTTTGCCTTCTTTGATAACTTCTGATGTAAATTTTTTAACACCCATGAGAAGGACCTCCTCTACTTACTTATCTTATGAAGCGTCATCTTATTACAACGCTTGCAGAACTTTTTAATCTGAAGGTTTTTTGCACCTTCCTTTTTAATTGTGGTTGTGTAGTTTCTTGAGAGGCACTCTTCGCAAATCAAAAGAACTTTTTCTCTCATCTTTAACCCCCCTATCACAATTAACTTTTAATAACTTATCACTCCTGCATTTTTTTGTAAAGAAATATTTATGTCTTTACATGCTTGAACTAGCGATTGCGCTACTGCTTATGACTGGATCTTCTGGGCCTAAAACCATTATGACTACAAAGCAGACAATAATGATTACCATGAGAACCGCCATAACAATTGCAATGAACCAAGGAAAGTGAATTGTTTCTTTTTTAGCGTCGATTGGACAGGCTTCAGTTTCCTCTGGCAATTGATTGTTTTTTTCTTCTTCCATCTACTTCACCTCCACAAAATACTTCTTTGTGAATCTTTGGAATGTCGAGATAAAAATCGTATCGAGCATGACATTCACGAACATGACAAGCGCCTGACATAAGAAGATGGTCACGAATAAGTTAAGACCAAACGCTAATGATTTCATGAGCGAACCGAATAACAGTAAGAACAAGAAATCACAAATGAAAGACGCAAAACAAATATGTAATGGACTAATGAATGGATTGTCTTCCTGTCCTTTGTAAAGAACGGAGAACAAAATTAGTCCAATAAAAAGTAAACCAGAAACAATTGGTACAACAATCTTGAACACCAATTCGACTTGTTGATTCAAAAGTAAGAATAAAGTAGCTGCAATCCAAATAGCGGACAATGAACCAATCTCAATTCCTAACATCATCTTTCTACTTTTGATGGAACGGACTAAAGAGAAAATGAAATAAGAGCCCGCACCAAGTACGGCATAGATTGCAGTGATTTGTAAGAAAGGTGGATAAGTTCTTGGATCGAAAATAAGGTAGCCAAGTAAGTCACTCGCAGCACCCACAAGAAAACCATAAATAGGTCCAAGTAAGATGGAGGCAAATATGATTAAAGCTGGGCCACAAAATGACACGCGGACAAATGGCAAAACAGGGATGTAGTTAACCGCTACAACCTTTTGCATAATAACTGCCAAAGCAATGAATAAACCAGCTAAGCAGATTTTCTGAATTTGAGTTAAGTTAGTCTTGAACCATTTAATTTGCATATTAACCTCATTTCAAGTTTTGTTTGATGTAAGCAGCGAACGCTAATGAACCAGTAACTAAGATAGCGTCATCTGGATAAGTAGCTAATAATTCACGAAGAGTTTCAAGAGCATTTTCTCTGAATCTATAATCGTCCAAATAGAGGAAATATTCTTCTTCAGTTCTCGCTCTTTCGTGAGGGAAAGTTGTTAAAGTAATGTCCTTGCTATATTCGCCAAGATAAGCAAGCATTCTTTCCATATTTTTGTCTCTAAAACAGGCAAATAATACGTGGATTTGACGATTTTGAGTGACGTTTTGCAAAGATTTTGTGAGATTTAGCACGCCTTCTGGGTTATGAGAACCATCGACCACTAATAAAGGAGAATCTTGGAGGATTTCCATTCTCACTGGCATATATGTATTAGCTAAACCATCCCTAATAGATTGTTCAATAACTGGGAAGGTTTCATTTAACTTATTAACGACTTCTAAAGCGATGCAAGCATCTTTAAGAGAGTATGTAGCAGCGGAGTTAATTCTAAGATCTGCGAGAGTACCATAGGCAAAGTTGAAGCCTTTATTTTCATACACTACTTTTGCAGGTTCAACAGATACGGATAATTGGCATTCATTTTCCCTAGAAACTTCCACTATTGTGTTGATAGCTTCTTCATCTAACATGCCTGTAATGACAGGAACACCCTTCTTAATAATGCCAGCTTTTTGATAAGCAATTTCACAAATTGAACGGCCTAAGAAAGCGGTATGTTCTAGGCTGATAGATGTAATAACTGAAGCCACTGGAGTAAAGATATTTGTAGCGTCAATTTCACCACCCATACCACACTCAATAATAGCGATATCGCATTTGTTTTTAGCAAAATATGTTAAGCCAATAAATGTTTGGACTTCGAATGGTGATAAAGCGAATTTATCAATTGTTTTAGCGTATTCATTAAGAATAGCAAGCATCTCATCATCAGAGATATTTTGACCGTTAACATTTATCATTTCGTTAACGACTTCTAAATATGGGGAAGTAAATAAACCGACTTTATATCCTTGAGCACGATAAATATTAGCAAGATAATTTGCGGTACTACCTTTACCATTGCTACCGGCAATATGGATTGAAGGGACGTTATAAGAAAAACCGACTTTCTTTAGAAATGAGTCGAAGTTTTCTCTTTGGTATTCGCCATGCCCAACGTTTTCAAAATATGTTTTTAAATCTATCTTGCTCATATTAATCTTCTCCATTTCTAATGCTGCGTTTAATGTCTCTTTGTTTAATGGTTTCACGTTTATCGTAGAGTTTCTTACCTTTCGCTAAAGCGATTTCCATTTTGGCTTTGCCTTTCTTCAAATAGACGCGTGTAGGTACGATGGTAAAACCATCACGTTTAGCTTTTTCTTCAAACCATCTAATCTCTTTTTTGTGGAGTAATAATTTACGAGTTCTTAATGGGTCATGGTTAAAGATATTGCCTTGATCATATGGATTGATGTGCATGTTAATAACTTCCATCTCTCCACCTCTAATCACGATATAGGCGTCATTTAGTGAACACCCATGCACACGTAAAGACTTGATTTCAGTGCCCACTAAAACAAGACCACATTCTGTAAACTCACTTAAGAAGTAATTGAAATGTGCCTTCTTGTTACTAGTAATGATTTTGATTCCACTATCAGTCTTATTCATTTTGGCCCTCTTTAGAAACGGTTCTTAATACCTTTACGAATCCCTCATCAAGGAATGCGTATAAGCGATTATTCTCTTTTTTGTATAAAATAGAGAACATCATCATATAGAAGAATATAACGAAAATTGTAAATGTCAAAGTAGCGATTGTTTCACGAGGAACGAACAACACGATAAAAATAACTGCAAAGCCCGCTGAAGAAGCAAGAGGAAGCCATGTATCTTTTCCAAATTCGAAACGTTTATTCTTAATAAGAATGGCTCCAACCACAAATAGTGAAACAACAATAAGAGAAGTCATGGCAATGTAAATGACTGTTATCGGTTTCATTGCAGAAGATATAGGAGTAACAAAACTGAAGGCAAAAGCCACTAATAATCCAACAAGAGCTTTAGAGGCAAACTGCAGCACGTCTAGCTTATTTGGCTTATTCAAGACGATTGCTTGACTTTGTAAATCGCTATTAAGTTCAGCAAAATACTTATCTTTAGTGGCGTTAGCAACAGGTAAGAAGAACACTATTGTTATAAACGTTCCTTCAATATTAGGGGCAAAGAACATTGTGGATTCGGTGATACTGTGAGCTAAAAGACCAAGGAAACAAATTCCATACATAAAAGCGACACGGTATTGTTGTTTTTTGCATAATTTGATAATACCTGCTCCAAACGTAGACAATAAAACAATGTATAAAGATGCACCAAATAATCCATGTCTTAAGATGATTTCTACTAGTCCGTTATGCGCGCTTCTAGCAAAGAAGCCACCACTTTGTTTTGCAAAATAAGAAGAGAAGATGGTGTTACCTGTACGATATCCTAAACCAAAAATTAAATCTTGTGGATGTTCGCAAAGAAGATCGAAAACCGATGCCCATATGCCAGTTCTTGATGTTAATGTGCTGTAGTCTTTCTTAATAATGTGATTGTTTAAGAAGGACCAAATGTTAACAAACAATGGCACGTTAAGGCTGATCATCATCGCAAATAAACCAAACACAGTTAGCAAGACCATTAAATAGACAAAGAGCATTCTTGCCGCCCATCTAGTACGGGTTTTAATTTGTGAAAGAATATCGTATAAGGTGTAGATAATGATGACTGCAAAGCTAATGAAGGTACATGTTGTGCTTGAAGTAAGAACAATCATGATGAAGAAATGGGCCATTAAGATGTAATAGAAAACGTTAAATTTCTTCAAACTAAGAACAATGCAGCAGAACAAAGCTACGAGAATAATGTTTGCCCAAACATTGGAGTTATAGATAATAAACGAAAGACCACTACCGGTATATGTGTTATTACAAATGGCAATGATGTCTTTGAATTCAATAATAACATCGGCCAATGTGCACAACAAAACACCAGCGGTAAAGGCATATGTGAGCCACTTTAGCCATTTTCTTGAAATAGAGTAGCGATTAGCGGCAAATAGTATCCCATATAAAACAGCACACCAAATGATTATTTGCATTGTGATAGATATCTTGTCAAATGTGGTGAAAGAAACAGTAGTTTCAGCACCACCATTTGGATCTATAAATGTTCGGTCACCTTGGCACCAAACTGTAGCGGCACAGGCTAAGCCAAATATTGCAATGATAGGCAACAGCACCATATCAAATTTGAGTCCGTTCTTCTTATGCTCTCTAAAGTAATAAAAAACCAGTGCGAGAATAATGCAGAAAGAAAGCGTTATTAAAGATTCAACACTCATTCCTTCCATGTGTTCCGCAGCAAACAAATTAAAGTTTTCAGCAAGGAAACAAGAAAAAATGATGATGAGCCAAAATACTACAAATGTGAGAGTAAATCTTAATTTTCCCATATAGATATTAAATAACGGCCTTTCACTGTCCCACGTGTATTATACACGTTAGACAGATTTTTGAATATATTTCTTTTCGTATACCTCTAATTAACTATTGGAATACACAATTATCATCAATCTTGCTATCATAAATGCATGGAAAACAAATACGAAACATTACAAAAAATAATCAATGAAGCACGTCAAATAGTTGTCTTCACCGGCGCTGGTATATCCGTCCCTAGTGGTATCCCTGATTTTAGAAGTGCAAACGGCATCTATAATCAAAAAACTAAATATCAAGCTTCACCAGAAGAAATCATTTCTCATTCATTCTTCCAAAACTACACTGAAGAATTCTATGAGTTCTATAAGGATAAAATGTGCTATCCAAAAGCACTACCAAATGCCGCACATAAATACTTTGCGGATTTAGAAAAGAAGGGTAAAAACGTTATCGTTGTTACTCAGAATATCGATGGACTTCATCAAAAAGCTGGTTCAAAGATTGTTTATGAACTTCATGGCACAATTCATCAAAATTTCTGCACTAAATGCGGTAGATTATTTGGCTTAGATTATGTCATTAATTCTAGTGGTGTTCCTCACTGTGATAAATGCGGTGGAATTGTTAAACCAAATGTTGTTTTATATGAAGAATCCTTAGATGAAGATATTATCTCAAGATCTATTAACGCGATCATGACTTGTGATGTGATGATTGTGATTGGAACTTCCTTAAAAGTCTATCCAGCCGCAGGCTTCATCCGTTACTTCAAAGGCCGATATTTAGTGGTCATTAATAAAGAATCTACATCATATGACAACATGTGTGATTTAGTCTTCAATGAAGATGTAATTAACGTTGTCAAAAACCTAAAATAATGAAAACGCTTATTTTTGACCTAGATGGTACTATTCTAGATACACTTATGGATTTGAAAAACGCTGTAAATCACGCGTTAAATTTTTATAATCTGCCTGAAAAGGACCTAGAGTTCGTCCGAAAAGCTATCGGAAATGGTACAACTATCTTAATTCAAAGATGCACACCGTCTTCACTATCTGAAATAGAAAGACAGAAGGTTTTTGATACATTTAAAGCTTATTATTTAGCCCATTATGCTGATTTCACTAAACCATATCCTGGTATCAAAGAAATGCTAACTAAGCTTAAGGGCAGAGTAACACTTGCGGTGGTCTCTAACAAGGACAATGACCTCACTAATAAAATCATAAATAAAGAGTTCCCGGGATTATTCGATATCATTCAAGGTTCATACCTCGATCATCCTAAGAAACCTGACCCATATCTTATTAATAAAATAATTAAGGAAAATAATATAAATAAAGAGGACTGCCTCTATATTGGAGACACTAATGTTGATAAGGAAAGCGCTACTAATGTTGGCTTACCTTATCTATTAGTCAATTATGGCTATCGAACTAAAGAAGAATTAGAAAAAATGTGTCCTAACGACACAACCATTTCTTCTACTGATGAGCTTTATAAGCAACTATTAAAGTGGGTTAACTTATAAAGAAGCGATTCTTTTCTCAACAAAGCCTTCAACCGCATCCCTTGGTTGGCTATAAGAAATCGCTAATTCGTCTAATAACATATTCTTTGCATAGTTAAGCATCTCAAGATCAACTGGTCCGAGTTTGATTTCATCGTTCTCTTCAGCGCCTATCTTATGATAGAAGAATAATTGGCGGTATAAATAAGCAATATCTTTAACATCACCAGAAGACAATCTCTTCTTATAAGCATCTCTTCTTTGTTTTGTGTTGGTATTAAAATCTTTGCCAATCTTTTTAACAAGTTTTAATAATTCGTCAGCTTCTTCAACATTCATGATATGACGAATAATATTATTTGCGGAATCTACTGGAACATAGAAGGTTTCACCACTTATGCGGTTTACACGCACAAGAAAATACTCTTTACCGTTCATTTCCTTGCTCCCAATAATTGTGGAGAGACCTTCGCGGCAGTGGATAACTTCATTATTCACACTAAAATCTGACATATACATTAATATTATGTCATTTTTTCAAAGTTTTTGTAAGTTTTGGTTTATAAAACTGTTTAGAAAGAAGATTTTAGTGGGCAGGTTCTATTGAAGATTAAATGCTCGCTTGTGGATAATTTATCAGTGCAGTAATAGCCAGTTCTGATGAATTGGAAATGGTCTAATGGTTTGGTGTCTTTTAAGGACGCTTCCACGAAGCCTTCAAGCTTAATTAAGGAATTTGGATTTAATCTTTCAATGAATGATTGACCTTTTGTTTCTTCGGTTTCATCAAACACTAATGGTTCGTATAAGTTAAATGTTGCTGGTAAAGCAGTTGTGGCTTCAACATAATGAATTGTGCCGTTTGGTTTACGGGCATCAAAACCACTACCAGACTTGGTTTCTGGATCATATGTGCAGTGGATTTCAACGATGTTACCATTTTCATCTTTAACTACACTATTGCATCTAATGAAATAGGCATGCATTAAACGGACTTCATCACCGACGGATAATCTCTTCCATTTACGGTTTGGTTTTTCTTCAATGAAGTCATCCCTTTCAATATATAAGTATTTACCGAAAGCAATTTGACGATGGCCTAACTCTTCGTTTTCCATATTGTTAGAAGCATCGCAGTATTCGATTTGTCCTTCTGGATAGTTATCAATAACCACTTTTAATGGATTAAGGACCGCCATTGGACGAGTAGCTTTAAGTTTTAATTCTTCTCTAAGGAAGTTATCAAGATTTTCCGCGTTTGTGGTGCTGTTAATTCTTGATAAGCCAGTATAAAGGATGAAGTTTCTAATTGCTTCTGGTGTTAAACCCTTTCTCTTTAAACCGACTAATGTTGGCATACGTGGGTCATCATAACCATCAACGTAACCACCATCAACTAATTGACGGAGATATCTCTTGGACATCACTGTATTAGTAATATTTAATCTGCCCCATTCATATTGATGTGGGACATGTGGCATTTCACATTTTTCAACAAACCAGTCATATAAAGGACGATGGTTGTCGAATTCTAAGGAACATAATGAGTGAGTGACACCTTCAATTGCGTCTTGTAATGGGTGAGCAAAGTCATACATTGGGTAAATGCACCACTTATCACCTTGTCTATGATGTGGGACATGTAAAATACGATACATGACTGGGTCACGCATATTGATATTTGGGGAAGCCATATCGATTTTAGCTCTTAATGTCTTCTCACCATTTCCATATTTGCCTTCACGCATTTCTTGGAATAATTTTAAGTTTTCTTCAACTGATCTATTTCTATATGGAGAATCCTTACCTGGTTCAGTTAATGTACCACGATAAGCAGTAATCTCATCAGCGTTTAAATCGTCAACGTACGCTAAGCCTTTTTTAATAAGAAGAATAGCTCTTTGGTATTGCTCTTCAAAATAATCACTACCGAAGAAGATGTTCTTTGGTTCATAGCCTAACCATTTAATATCGTTAATGATGGCTTGGACATATTCAGCACCTTCATTAACAGGGTTAGTGTCGTCAAATCTTAAATTGGTGTAGCCACCAAAGGATTTGGCAAGTTCAAAGTCATTGATAACCGCTCTAGCGTGACCAATGTGTAAATAGGCATTTGGTTCAGGAGGGAAACGTGTGACGATACTTTTGACACGACCTTCCTCCAAGTCTTTTTCCATGATTGTTTTGATAAAGTTGTTAATTTCTTCCATAAAAAAGTCCTCGGAGATATTTTACGCTTGTATAACAACTATTCAAATATTTTTGAATTTAGTTGTTTTATTTATCCTTGTTTCTTCTTATTAAATACTGGCCAAAAGGCATCCGCGCCATAATCAATACGATTGAGTTTCATAAGTTCAACCATATCTTCTTTAGCGATTTCAAAGTCTAGTTTCATATTATCTTCAATATGTTCTTTACTCGATGCTTTTGGAATAGAGATTGTATCTAGTTGTAATGTGTATTTGATACAGAGTTGAGGGACTGAGACATTATATTTATCCGCCATAGCTTTGATAGCGTCGTTATTAAGCGCTTTACCATGAGCGATTGGAGAATAAGCTTCGACAACGATATCGTTTTCTTGGCAGAATTTAATAACGTCAACAGGGGTTTCACCAATATGTAAAAGGATTTGGTTAGCCATTGGTTTTATCTCACAGTTATTGATGATGTTTTCAAGGTCATCAACAAGGAAATTCGATACACCTATCGCGCGGATTTTGCCTTCTTTGTATGCTTCTTCCATCGCTTTCCAGACTTGAATGTTCTGTTTAAAGTATCTAAATGGCCCTCTAAATAAGGCCCAAGGTTGTGGACAGTGAATAAGCATCAAATCAATGTAATCAACACCTAACTTCTTAAGTGATTCATCAATGGATGCTTTGGCCTTTTTATAGGATTTAAGTTCCGCTTTAACTTTGGAGGTAATAAAGACTTCTTCTCTTTTAAGACCAGATTCTCTAATACCTTGTCCAACGCCTTCTTCATTGCCATACGCTTGCGCTGTATCAATATGACGATAACCAGCTTCTAATGCCATCTTTACGCATCTAGCGGCATCTTCATTTTTAATTAACCATGTGCCATAGGCCAAAGCAGGTGCTTTTACACCATTCGCTAAAACAAATTCTTTCATATATAAAACCCTCTAAGGTTATTGTGCCATAGAGGGTTATTCTTTAGCAAAGATTTTGCTCTAATTGTTTATGCGCGATCTGCGACAGTAATAGAAGCAAGGTTGAACGAACTACTATTAGAAGTAATCTCAACTGTGTGTGAGCCAGCGGTAAGATCATAACTGCCTAAGATATTGAACATGTAACCGATTCTACTATCTTGTTTTGTTGCACCAAAGCCAGCGGTCCATAAGTTCTTACTATTAGAGATTGTCTTTTGGACACCATCAATCTTTAAAGTGATAGAACTGGATAATTTTGTGGATGTGCTTGTGCTAACAGAACCTGTATAGCCCATATAAACAATAATATCTTTCTTACCAGCGGTTGTGGTCACTGTGTAACTAGCTTTCTTACCACTGCCAAGGCCGTAATAGGAAGCAGGTGCTTTGTAATCAGAGCTTGTTGATTTACTAACATCAGAGCTTAAATCGCTACCTTCACCGACTTTGAATGCGCTTGGAATTGTAGCCTTTGTGCCTTCAGTCATGATGTTAATGATTGTATCTAACTTAGAGGCTGGAACGCCAATCATACGGAGAGCAAGATACACTTGTTCTTGGAAGTTAGCGCCTGGTAACGCTAATAATTCATCAATGTATTTAACAATGTCATCACCGTTTGTGTCATTTGGTTTATTTGGATATCTTTGATTATCAATTGGGGCAAAATTGGAGAAGCCATAATCTTGGATACATTCGTTAAATGGAACGCCAAGTAAGCCGTTAATCATAATCGCAGTAATACCAGTTCTATCAGTACCGATACGGCAATGATAGTAGACAGGGTAGTTACTTTCATCGGCTAAGATGTCCATGACTTGTCTAATTCTGACAGAGTTTCTCGCTAAGTTTGAATATGGAACATTACCATATGCCATATAAGCGTTTTCAACTTTTGTGCCACTTAAATTGACATTGTTATTAGTACTATTAGCGACGTTAATTTCTGTCTTAACTTTTAATTGTTTTGTTAGGATGTCTTTAGCCTCAGTATTCGACGCACTGCTGTTATCGAACTTACTACCACTTGTACGATAAATTAAACCTTGTTTGACTTTACCACCAGCGTAAGTAGTTCTACCACCCATATCGCGGCAGTTAGGCATATTACCAACGTATAAGTTTCTTGGAGCTTGTCCAGTAACTTGGAATGTTCTAATACCAGACTCCTTTTTGCTACCATCACTGTAGTTAGCGACGACTTTAAAATAGTTTGTGCCAAGGAAAGAGTTATAGAAACTTAATGACTTAGTGGAAGTGCCTGTTACTTCATAACCATCACTTAAATCTGCTTTTTGGCCGAAGATGACACTGTATTTGCTAACTGTTTTTCCTGCATCAGGAGTGAAGTCCCAACTAAGTGTGACTTTTTCTGGAGTGGAAACGTTTTTATTACCATAAGCATCACAAGCATTTAAGTCACTTTCTGTCATTTGATAATAAGGTTTATCAAGGTTTAGATATTTGAGTTGATTAGTGGTATGAATCTCTTGAGCAGTATTTAGCTGTGTTTCATTAAATGTAAATCCATCATTCAATGGCGGATTTTGTGAAGATTGACTTGAACTACTGCTACTTGATGATGAGCTGCTACTAGAACTAGAGCTCGAACTACTGCTCTTGCTTGAACTGGAGCTTGAAGAGCTAGATGAGCTTGAAGATGATTTTGATTCACTGGACGATGAGGATTCTGAAGAATCACTAGACACAGGTTCCGAACTACTTTCAGTGCTTGTTATTGATGCATCACTACTTGTATCTTTGCTTTCTTGGCTATTATTTGGAAATAAAGCACATGAAGAAAGAATTAATGTAGATAAAAAAGCGACGCTTAGGAATAGTTTTCTTTTCATAGGTGTAACTCCCTTATTTCTTATATTTTCATACATGAAAAGCTGATATTCAATAAGCAATTAAAAAAGGTCCTCTTGCGAGAACCTTATTTTATTAATAGCACTAATTAAGCAGCGCGGTCAGCGATGGTAATGGAACCAACGTTGAATGTGTCTTTCTTAGAAACGATTTCAACTGTATGTTCACCAGCAGTAAAATCAAAGTTGCCTAAGATATTGAACATGTAACCGATTCTGCTGTCTTGTTGAGTACCACCAAAACCAGCGGTCCATAAGTTCTTTGTGCTAGTAATTGTCTTTTCTTGACCATCAATCTTTAAGGTGATGGAGTCGGCTAATTTGGCTTGGTTGTTGTTGTTTGAAACAGAGCCTGTGTAGCCCATGTAAACAATAACGTCTTTTGCACCAGCTGTTGTGGTTGCTGTGAAGCTGGCTTTTTTGCCATTGCCAAGGCCATAATAGGTAGCAGGTGCTTTGAAGTCTGAACTTGTTGATTTGTTACCATCAGAAGTTAAGCCATCACCTTCACCGATTTTAGCAGTGGCTGGGATTGTGGCTTTTGTGCCATATGTCATGATGTCGATGATCTTGTCTAATTTAGCAGCTGGGACACCAATCATACGGAGAGCAAGGTAAACTTGTTCTTGGAAGTTAGCGCCTGGTAAGGCTAATAATTCATCGATGTATTTGACGATATCGTCACCATTGGTATCGTTTGGTTTGTTTGGATATCTTTGATTATCGATTGGAGCGAAGTTTGAGAAACCATAATCTTGTAAGGCTTCGTTGAATGGAACACCAAGTAAGCCATTGATCATGATACCTGTGATACCTGTTCTATCGGTACCAATACGGCAGTGATAGAAGACTGGGTAGTTAGCTTCGTCGGCTAAGATGTCCATAACTTGTCTAATTCTGACAGAGTTTCTCGCTAAGTTGGAATATGGAACTGCACCATAAGCCATGTAAGCATTTTCAACGTTTGTGCCTGGTAAGTTGACGTTGTTACCTGTGCTGTTAGCAACGTTGATTTCTGTTTTGACTCTTAATTGATTTGTTAAGATGTCTTTAGCTTCACTATCGGAATCTGTTCTGTTATCGAATTTACTACCAGATGTACGATAGATTAAACCTTGTTTAATTTTGCCACCGGCATAGGTTGTTCTACCACCCATATCACGGCAGTTTGGCATATTACCAACATATAAGTTTCTTGGTGCTTGTTCTGTCACTTTGAAGGCCATAACATCACTTGATTGTTTGTCGCCTGTTGTGAAGTTAGCAACGATCTTGAAATAGTTGGTGCCTAAGAAGGAGTTGTAGAAACTAATACTTGCTTCACTTGTACCTTCGACAACATATGGATCGCTTAAGTCCATGTTTTGGGAGAAGACTAATGTGTAGTTCTTCACTTCGTAGCCCGCTGGAGCTGTGAATTCCCAGTCAAGTTTTGTCTTTTCTGGAGTGGAAACGTTTTTGTTACCCAAAGCATCACAATTATCTAAATCACTCTTTGTCATTGAATAATATTCTTTTTGAAGATTCAAATACTTGAGTTGATTTTCTGTGTGAATTTCTTGAGCGGTGTTAAGTTGTTCATCATTAAAGTTGAAAACACCACCAGTGATTTCGCTTGGGTCTTTACTAGGTTGAATAATGCTACCATCGCTGCTATTACTTGACGAATTATCACTACCACCTTCACTTGGTTGGCAGCCTGTCACAGTTAAAGCAAGGATAAGAAGCGAACCTAAAACATACTTTTTGTTCATAATATCTAATTACCTCTGTGCACTATTCTATTACTTTTCCAGGAATAATAAAAGTGACTATTATTTTATAGTCATTATGACTTTTAGGTTGCCTTAAAGTTCATTTAAGTTTCAAAAGAAAAAGGGAACCAATATTGATTCCCTTGTAATAATCGCTCTTTTTACTATTGAGCTTGGATTTGTGCTAAATCTTCTTCGCTGATGTTGCGTGTAATGCCTAAGCAGCCCCAGAATTCAGTTTCTTTTCCACCATGAGACTTGTTATCAGCATAGACTCTATAGACGTCTGCACCGATTGTGTAAGTATTTTCCGCACCACCCCAAATGGAGTTATCAAATTGAAGATTAGCGCCACTGTTGCCACTGACACAGTCAAAGTGTGTCATCCAACCTTCACCGTCTTCCATGAAGCCAATGTAGGTATAGAAGAAGACATCTTCGCCTTCAATAGCCCAGAAACGTTCTTCAGCAACATGGTTATGTAAGCTGTATGCCATGCCGTCACCAGGCATGATAACACGTTGGAAGTTACCAGCAATCTTACCAGCTGCGTTCCATTCATCAATTATTTCTTCTGTTAAGTTAGCTTCGTTAACACCACCAAATTTGACATATGGACCAGCAGCTGTAACGCCAGTTGGTAAATCACCAGCAGCGATATTAACAATTGCGGCCTTTGTGAACTTAATTGGTTGAATTGAGTCAAAGACGATGGAATTGTTTTGGTCTGTTCTTAAGTAATAACTACGTGTCGCGTCTCTTGCGCCTACAGCTGTGTTAGTGAATGGAATATTACCATATGATTCTGGAGTACCACCATAAACTTGATAGTAGGCACCAGATGTTAGTTCAAGATCTGTCAAGTTATACATGAGTGAGAATGATGTACCACTAAGTTCAGCGGCTTTATAATCATCCGCTGCTGGTGTGGCTTTACCATCGACGAATTCGCCACTATCACCATTAACTTTTAAACCCCATGCCCATTTGAATTCACCAGCCGCATAGTTATTAGCGGTACCTGTTACTTTGACATAAGCCTTGCCATCTTCATTAGTTAAAGTGATATCACTAACGTTAACACTTTTAGCATTAGCGTTGGTTGAACTTGAAGAGGAAGAACGTGAAGATGATGTTTGACTAGAACTTGGTTTACCGCTAGAGGAGTTTGACTTTGCGGTTGAACCTTCTGCAGGATTACAGGCAGCGATAGATAAGCAGCCCATAACAGCAATTAAGCCAAATAGTTTTTTGATTTTCATATTAAAAATCCCTTTCATTACTTGAAGCGCATCAAAAAGAATTGCTCCACATTATTTGTTCAAGAAAATACTCTTGTTAATCGCATTATATAAACATCTTTATTTAGTGTGCAAGCATTATGCGTTTGCTTATAAACTTTTCTAAAAATCGGTAAACAAACTGCTGAAATATTCAACTTTTCCATACACAAAAAAGAGAACCACTCGGAAGTGATTCTCGTTTCTTTTTTGTTTGGTTAATTAAGCGGCAAAGACCACTGTGAAGTATTTGATGGCTAAGTTATAGCTATCGATTCTGGTGAACTTGATTGTGTTTGCACCAGCGGTTAATGAGACAGCACCGACTTCGCAATCACCGATTTGAGAATATGTGACGGAACCGACTGTTTCACCAGCTTCTTCTGGTAAGATAGAACCAAATGTTGTTGTGAGGTTAGCGGTTGGATCGATTTCACCACCGTTTACTTCAAGTTTGAAGTTGCATGAATTTGCATCATCTTTAACACTGCTGAATGATTTTTCTTCATTATTGTTACTACCATCATGCCAGTAGTCCATCGCACCTGTGAGGTAAATCTTACCGGTCTTGGCTTCTGGGATGTTGATCTTAACTTCCATGTATTCATTTTTGTTAGAAAGTTTGATACAACCTGCTGGAGCACCACCCTTATCGGAACCATTAATTGTTGCTAATGCTGTAGCAACTCTTAAGCCCTTAGCGTGGCAAACTGAACATTCAATGTTCTCATAAGCAACACCTTCACCAGACGCTGCAACTTCTGTAGCGGTCCATGTGTGTTGTTTGAGTTTAGCGATTGGTCTTTCTTCTTTATGGCCTTCATCACTAACGCGTTCTTCTTTACCTTCAGCACCACATGTGGCTGGAGTCACGACTGTCCATGAACCCCAACTTTCTTTCTTGGTAGATGAGGATTTTTGTGCGGAACTGTTTGAACCTGGTTTTGCTGTGGAATTGTTGTTGCCGCCATTACATGCCACTAAAGTTAAGGCAGTAAAAACAGCTAACATTGTGAAAAGTTTTCTTTTCATTAGAATCTCCTCCGAAAAAATTATGTTTATCTAACACCGTACGTGTTTAGTAAATCTAATATATTATAACAAGAAATTTTCAATTCTATTACAAATTAAATAACCTTCACGATTATGCACATCTTCGCGATTGTACATCATACGTTGCTTTTTAGGGGTCAAAAATACACCACCAGCTTGTTCAACGATGACTTGGCTAGCAGCAGTATCCCACTCTTTTGTACCATCGCTTAAACGGTATGTTAGTTCACCTAAACCTTGAGCGATTCTGCAGGCTTTTAAAGCAGAACCCCATTTCTCAATTTTGGTAATTTTATCAGAGTGTTTTTCAATCACAGCATCCTCGTTTGGTTTGCTATGGAAGACACTTTTATAAACGGTAATATTTTCAATTTTATCGTTGACGTGTATGCGTTTGGTCAGTCCATCCTTACGATAGAAGGCGCCTAAACCTTTAGCGGCGAAATAGACTTCGCCAGTTAATGGAACAACCACGACACCGACAACTGCTTCATGTTTATAAGCAAGCGCAATGTTTGTGGTGAAGCCTCCATCTTTGGCGACAAAATCTTTTGTGCCATCAACAGGATCAACAATCCAAACGAAATCGTTGTCTAATCTAGATACATCGTCAGTGCTCTCTTCAGTTAAGAAAGCGTATGTTGGATACTTTTCATGAAGATATTCTCTAATCACTTTATCAGCGTTTTTATCAGCGAGGGTGACTGGAGAGTTATCATCTTTGATTTCCACGGAAAAGTCACTGTTGTATATTTCTAATATACCTTTAATGGCTTTAACACCCGCTTCAATCGCGGCTTCGAGTTGTTCTTCCCACATTCTATTCATTTCCTTTCTTCACTGCGCTGGCCAATAACTCTAAAAGTTCATTAACAACATCTTGGCTAAATTCCTTATAGGTAAAGCCTGCAGCGAATGTATGACCACCACCACCGAAATGAGTGGCGATTTTTTGAATGTCAAAGGTGCTACTACGCATTTCTACTTGCATACCACAATTATCAGTTTCAGAAGCGATAAACCAAATTGGGAAACCTGTGACATAACTGAGCAATGAAGTATTACCGCAGATTTGAGCAGAGGTTACGCCTAATTTTTGTCTATCTTCTTTTGTGGCAACAACGTAGATAATGCCACGTCTATCTTTTTTAACGTGACTATAAATGAATGATTTAATTGAAATAGATATTTCAGGAACTAAATTGTTTGTCTTATTAAGTAGGATTGGATCGACACCACGATCGCATAAATCTCTCGCGATTTCGAACATCCTGACAAAGTTATTAGCAAACTGGAATCTTGCAGTATCGGTCATCATGCCAAGATAAAGAGCACTGGCGGAAATTAAATCAATTTCTAATTTGTTTTCTTTGGCAAATAAGTAAATCAATTCGCAAGTTGATGTTGCGGTATCATCGATAACCTCTGGACCTTCATGGAAAGTGAAGGTATCAATGTGGTGATCAATTTTTGCAAAATCACGTGCTTTCCACGCTCTTTGATCTTCAAGACGGTTGATGTCGTTACTATCAAGAACTATGGCTAAAGATTGAGCAATTACTTCATCAGAAACAACGTCCATTTTACCGAGAATATCAAAAAACTTTTTTAACCCACTACCAGCGCAGTAGATTTGTTTGTTTGGATATTTCAATCTGAGAATGTTTCTTAGAGCAATTTGGCTTCCATAACAATCACCATCGGGATTAAGATGACCGAAAATTACTATCGAATCATATTGCTCAATCTTGGAGATGATCGCTTCAAACATTAAAATTCGTTATCCTCTTTTTCTTCTTCAGCTTCTTCGGATTCTTCTTCTTCAGAATTGAAGTCTTCTTCCTTTTGTTCTTCTTCGTCTTCGAAGGCCTTATTGTATTCGGCTTCTTCCTCTTCTTCTTCACTGTCGTCGTAAGAAGTTTCGACATCGCTATAAACTTCACTCATATCGATGTGAACCTTTTCGAATTTGTGACGGATTCTGAGGTCCCATTCATTTTCGCCTAAGGTGACGAAACGGCCATCTAACATTAAGTTTGTGTAGAAGCGAGAGACTTTCGCTGCTGCTTCTTCTTCACTTAAGCCAGCTTCTTTAACACAGTAAGCCCAAATATCTTGGAACTTGCTTTGTTGGCTTTGGGCGCTT
>JBGUMU010000006.1:0-23798 GCA_045116995.1 Bacilli bacterium | reverse complement strand
CTAAGTTTGTTTTCATACCCCTGATTACTTTCCTACTTATAGTATATCAATTTATTGATATATTCTCAATAAATATTTGCTATTTTATATAGATATTTACTTGTTTTTATAAGCATTTATAATTAGCAATCCATCCCCCACCTATAGAGGTAGCCATCAAATTGATGTGGGGGACTTCTTGCTAAAATATGTTAAAATATTTTTTTAAGTAGTAAGATTATATTGAAGATGAAAAGTTTACACGTTCGTAGTTATGCGAAAATCAATCTTTGCTTGAATATTACTGGTAAGCGTGAAGATGGATTCCATGAATTAGACATGGTTATGTTACCCATCTCTTTACACGACTCATTAGTGATTGATAAGTTAAACAAATCACCAGATAACTTTGTTACTGTTGATGATTTTAGTATTGGTACATTCACTTATAACTTAGCAACATTCTCAATTGATAAACTTCAAAGTATCTATAAGTTTGATCAAAAATTTAGAATCCTTATCCACAAAGTTATTCCTATTCAAGCAGGCCTTGGCGGTGGCTCTTCTAATGCTGCCTGCACAATGAAAGCAGTGAACACGTTACTTAATTTAGGCGCTACTGATGAAGAACTTATGGAAATTGGTAAGTCTTTAGGCTGTGATATTCCTTTCTTTGTGAAATGCGAACCAGCTAGATGCCAAGGTCTTGGTGAGAAGACATCCCCAATCAAAATTAAAAATAACTACTATGTGTTGATTGTTAAGCCTGAAGCAGGCTGTTCCACTAGAGAAGTTTATGCTGTTGCAGATACTATGAATTTAGTGTCTTGCGATGTTGATACGGTTATCAAAGCTTTAGAAGAAGGCGATGATGAACTATTAGCAAATAGCATCGCTAATGCTTTACAAGCACCAGCCATCTCTTTAGTGCCTAACATTCAAGCCATCATTGATGAATTAAAAGCGGAAGGCCTTAAGATCGTTCAAATGTCAGGTTCAGGTTCCGCTGTCTTTGCGATGAGTACAGATAAAAAACTATTAAAGAAAGTCTTTAAAAAACTAGAAAACAAATACCAGGTCGAATTGGCCAGGGTATTGAAATAAAAATTTATAATTTTTACATATCATATAATGGAGGTTCTTTTATGAACAAGTATGTAATCGTATTAGCTGCTGGTAAAGGAACAGGAATGAATTCTCGTGATCCAGAGCATTCAAAGGTTTCTTATCCAATTTTAGGAAAACCAATCATTAACTACGTTATTGATGCGGTTAAACCATTAGACCCACAACAAATTGTGACTGTTGTTGGCTTTGGTGGTGAACTAACAAAATCATTAGTGGAAAAAGAATCTGATATCGCTTGGCAAAAGAGATTATTAGGTACAGGTCACGCTGTTTTACAAGCAAAGCCATTCTTAGAAGGTAAACCTGGCCAAACATTAGTTATCTATGGTGATACACCATTAGTAGAAACTGAAACTCTTCGTCAAATCTATCACATTCATGAAAAGAACAAATACGATATGACCGTTGTTTCCGCTGTTTTGGAAAATCCAAAAGGATATGGCCGTATCTTACGTGAAGATAAGAGTAATAGAATCTTAGCGATTAGAGAAGAAAGCGACTGCACATTCGCTGAATACGAAATTAACGAAGTTAACACTGGTATTTGTATCATTGATAACGAATTGTTATTCAAATACATTGAAAGATTATCAGTGGATAATAACAGACACTTATTCTACCTTTCTGAATTAGTCCAATTATTCATCCAAGATGGTTACCATGTTGGTGTTTTCGTGGCTGAAGAAATGAAAGAAGTTTATAGCATTAACAATCGTGTCCAATTAGCGTACGCGACCAAGATTATGCGTAAACGTATCAACCAAAAATTAATGTTATCTGGCGTCTCTATTGAAGATATCGATTCCGCTTACATCTCACCAGATGTCGCAATCGGTCAAGACACTGTCATTAAATCTAACACAACCATCTTAGGTGACTCCAAAATTGGCGAAGCCTGTATCATTGGTCCTAACACTGTTTTAAACAATGTTGAAGTGGGCAATGAAGCAGAAATCATCTCCTCCAATTTAGATGGTGTTAAGGTCGAAAACTCTGCAAAAGTCGGTCCTTTTGCGGTAAAAGTTGGTAAATAGTATGCAAATTGTCGAGAGTTTTGGTAAGAACGTTTTTGTAGGCGAAAGAATGGTTGGTTATATTGACCGTGAAGGTATTTTTATCAACCGTCAAAAGTTCGCCGATATTACTCCAGAAGGTGAAATATCTTTTGGTGCCAAGAAACTCGGTTATGTCGATGATGATGGCTACATCATTATCAAAGATAAAGAAGTCGGTTATATCGATAACGATAATAACTTCGTCTTCTATGATATTAAGTTCTAAAAGGAGATCCATATGATTGCAATCGGCATTGATATTGGTGGTATGTCAATTAAGGGCGCGGCAGTTGATAGTAATGGCCGTGTTTATGACAAATTTTCCATGCCTTTTGTTAAAGGCGAACCAGGTGAAAAAACCATTCAACAATTAGCGGAGTTAGTGAAAGATTATATCGTTTCTCAACATTTAGAAGGCAAAATAGCCGGTATAGGTATCGGTTCTCCAGGCACATTAGATGTGGAAAAAGGTATTGTTAACTATGCAAATAATTTAGGCTGGAACGATTTACATGTGGCTGAAATTATGCAAGAAACATTACCATATCCAATCCGTTTAACTAACGACGCGAACGCTGCGGCATTAGGCGAAGCAAAGTTTGGTGCGGGTAAATCATATGAAACCGTTATTATGCTTACATTAGGTACAGGCGTTGGTGGTGGTATCATCATTAACGGTAAACTTTATGAAGGCAATCAAGGTAAAGGTGGAGAACTTGGTCACGTTGTCGTACAAGTTGATGGTGAGCAATGTTCATGTGGTAGAAAGGGCTGCTTAGAAGCTTATGCTTCTGCGACCGCTTTAATTAGAGAAACTAAGAAAGCCATGTATGGCAATAAGCGTTCACTCATGTGGCAAATATCACCTGAAATCGAATTAGTGGGTGGCAAAGTCGTATTCGAAGCTACTGCTAAAGGTGATAAAAGTGCAAACGAAGTTTTAAATAATTACATTAAATACCTCGGTGAGGGTATATTAAATTACTGCAACATCTTTAGACCAAACGTTGTCGTCCTTTCAGGCGGCATCGCTAATGCTGGTGCAGCGCTCTTTGATCCATTAAATAAATATATCGAAGAACGTTTCTATGGATACAAAGCCACACCAGAAGTAAAAGTTGTACCTGCTGAATTAGGATATGATTCAGGTAAGATTGGTGCTGCAGCATTATTTTTCAAATAAACAACAAAAGGAGATTATATTATGCAATTAGTAATTATGGCCGCTGGTATGGGTAGTCGTTTTGGTGGCCTCAAACAAATGGAACCAATGGATGACTACAATAACTTTTTATTAGACTACTCCATTTATGATGCAAAACGTGCTGGCTTCAGTAGTGTCGTCTTCATCATCAAAAAAGAATTCTATGAAGCATTCAGAGACACTATCGGTAAAAGAGCAGAAAAAATCATCAAAGTCGAATACGCTTTCCAAGATTTAAATGACCTTCCAGAAGGCTTCAAAGTACCAGAAGGTAGAGAGAAACCATGGGGCACTGCACATGCAATTTACGCGGCACGTGACCTAATTAAGGAAGATTTCATCGTTATCAACGGTGATGATTTCTATGGTAAAGAAACTTACGAAGTTGCTTATAACTATCTCAAATCTTTACCAGAAGGTAGTAAAGGTAAATATGCGATTGTCGCATTCGAAGCTAAAAACACCATGACTGAAAATGGCGCGGTTAAAAGAGGCGTGGCCTTTAAAGATGAAAAAGGCTATTTAGAAAAATTAATCGAATCCAGTATTTACGCGAAAGGCGATAAAGTTGTTTGCGAACCATTAGATGGCACTCCAGCGTTTGAAACTGAACCATCTCAATTAGTGTCCATGAACTTATTCTGCTTCAATAAAGATCTTATTCCTGCTTTAGGAGAAAAGTTCCCACTTTGGTTAAAGGACAATGTTAATGTTCCAAAATCTGAATTCTTAATTCCAACTGTTGTTGATGAATTAGTTCACGAAAATAAAGCCACAGTCCGCTTATTATCCACTCCATCAGTTTGGTTTGGTGTCACTTATAAAGAAGACAAACCAGGTGTTGTCAAAGCCCTTAAAGCCTTAGTGGATAAAGGCGAATATAAAGAAGGCTTATATTAATATTTGTAAAAATATAAATTTTTACTTGTAAAAACGTTCCTCGTATAACTATGATTATCACGTAGGAACTTTTTTATTTAAAAGTTGCTAATAGATAGGATTTCGTTCAACCGAATCGGAGGAAGAAATGAAAACACTTATCATGTTATCTGCGATGCCTGGCAGTGGCAAATCCACCTGGGCAAAAGCGTACCAAGAGGCTCATCCACATACTTTGATTGTCTCAAGTGATGCAATTAGATACGAACTCACTGGCGAGACACAGGATTTTTCTAAACAAAAAGAAGTATGGGAGCTTTTTTCTTTAAGAATTCATGAATACGCAAAAATGTATGATGACGTCACTGTAATTTTAGATGCTTTAACTGACTTGAACATGTTGAGAGAAAAGTACGTTAAAGAGAATCCTGAATTCGATGAATATGTTTTGGTTTTATTCCCACGCACAGTTGAACAGATTCGTTTCTATAACAAACAAAGAAAAGAAACTTCAATTGTGCCTGATCAACAATTAGAGGTTCTTATTAAGAAATGGGAAGAACCTACAGAAGAAATTAGAAAACTATTCAATAGAGTAGAAGAAGTTCATTGGTAAGGAGTAAATTATGAGCGGAAATGTCAGAGATCCAAAGATGGAACGTATCACTAATAGGGAATTAGCGAACGCGTTCATCGAAGAACAAATCAAAGAAATTAGAGCCCAAGTCGGTGACAAAAAAGTGTTATTAGCCCTTTCAGGTGGTGTTGACTCATCTGTGTGTGCAGCATTATTAATTAAAGCAATCGGAAATAACTTAACATGTGTTCACGTTAACCACGGTTTATTAAGAAAAGGTGAACCTGAACAAGTTATTAAAGTTTTTAAAGAACAATTAAACGCGAATCTTATTTACGTTGACGCTGTTGATGAATTCTTAGATGCTTTAGCGGGTGTTGAAGATCCAGAACAAAAAAGAAAGATCATTGGTAAAATCTTCATCGATGTTTTCAAAAGAGAAGCGCAAAAACTCAGTGGTATTTCTTTCTTGGGTCAAGGTACCATCTATCCTGACATTTTAGAAAGTAAAGGCATCAAAGCTCACCATAACGTTGGTGGTCTTCCAGCCGAGCTCGGTTTTGAACTCGTAGAACCAGTGAAATTATTATATAAAGACGAAGTTAGACAAGTTGGTGAAGCCTTAGGCTTACCACGTAATATGGTCTATCGTCAACCATTCCCAGGACCAGGTTTAGGTGTCCGTTGTGTTGGTGCTATCACAAGAGATAGATTAGAAGCTGTTAGAGAAAGCGATGCTATCTTAAGAGAAGAATTCGCTAATGCGGGGTTAGATCAAAAAGTCTGGCAATACTTCACAGTCGTCCCACCAATTAGATCCACTGGTATTAAAGACGGCAAAAGAACATTTGAATGGCCAGTGGTTATCCGCGCAATCAACAGTGTTGATGCGGTCACCGCTTCTATAGAAGAAATCCCATATTCTCTCTTAAATAAGATTAGAGATAGAATATTAAGTGAAGTTAAAGGCGTAAATCGTGTATTATATGATTTAAGTAATAAACCATGCGCCACAATTGAATGGGAATAATCAAAACATTTTAATTTTCATTCATCAGCATTAGGAGGACAGTCACATGAAAGCAGATCATGAGATAGTTTTATCAGAGGAAGAAATCCAAAACATTTGTAATGATTTTGGTAAAAGATTAACAGAAGAACTTAAAAACGAAGAAAAAACTCCGCTCTTTTTAGGCGTCATGAAAGGCGCTTTGAACTTCATGTTCGATTTAATCAAACGTATTGATAGACCTATCTATACAGATTTCATCCAAATCTCTTCTTATGCTGGTGTGCAATCAACAGGAAAGATCAATCTTAAAAAAGATTTTGATATGGACATCAAAGATCGCACAGTCGTGGTCGTGGAAGACGTTGTGGATACTGGTATTTCTATGAAATATCTTATTGATCATTTAAACGAAAACTACAAACCAAAAAGAATTATTATCTGCTCCTTATTCGATAAAGAATATGCCAGATGTGAAGATATTAAAATTGACTACTGTGGTAAGGTCCTTAAAGAAAACTCTTTCCTCGTTGGTTATGGCTTAGACTATAACGAATTAGAAAGAAATGTTCCTTATGTTTACATCGCTAAACCTGAGGACATTGATAGATGGAATGAGGAGATCCAAAAATAATGAAATCATTAGAGCAACGCATCTTAAAAGATGGCGTTATCATTAATAACGATATTTTAAAAGTAGATTCATTTTTAAATCACCAAATCGATGTTGCTTTAGCAAGAGATTTAGCTAAAGAAATCACAGAAGCATTTAAAGGCTATGGCGTTAATAAAATCTTAACCATTGAAACTAGTGGTATTGCTTTTGCTTACGCTGTCGCTGAAGAAATGGGTGATTTACCATTAGTGTTTGCAAAAAAGAGCAAATCTGCAACTGTTGGTAGTGATGTTTATACAGCCCAAGTTAAATCATTTACTCGTAATATGGTTTCACCAATCACTGTATCTAATAAATACATCAAACCAAGCGACACGGTACTCATTGTTGATGACTTTTTAGCCGAAGGTAATGCTGCTTTTGGCTTATTAGATATTTGCAATCAATCAGGTGCGAAAGTTGTTGGTGCTGCTGTCGCTATTGAAAAGAGCTTCCAAGGTGGTAGAGCAAGATTAGAAGCCAAAGGCCTTAAAGTCTATAGTGGCGCTAATATTAAAGCATTCAAAGATAATAAACCAGTTTTCTAATATGAAATATTTGAAGGTATTACTTTTTGGTATTTTTGCGGGCTTAGCCATTGGTCTAGGTTCATTTGCTTTTACCATTACCAAATATCTTCTCCCGGGAACTCCTGGCGCAATATTTGCGTCCGCTTTATTCTCAATTGGTTTAATTCTAGTCTGTGTATTAGGATTACAACTCTATACCGGTAAAATTGGTGTCGTCTTTGACGACCGTGAGAAATTAAAAGAAAATGCGATTAATTTACCAATCATGCTCGTAGGTAACGCGATAGGCGCATTTGGCTTAGGTGTGTTATGTCACTTAATCTTCATGAATGTTGAAGGTGTGAATAACACAATCATAGCGATTTCAAACGCTAAGACTGGATCAAATATGGTCTTCCTAGAAGGCATCTTCTGTGGCGCTCTTGTATATATCGCAGTATATCTATTCAAGAACTTACAAAACTGGGGCATGAAGATTATTGGTATTATTGTTTCAGTTACCTTATTCGTATACTGTGGTTTTCAACACTGTATCGCTAATATGTTCTATTTCGGTATGGCATTTAACTGGAACATCAATATGTTATGGAATTTATTGATTGTGATATTAACCAATAGTATCGGTGCTCTTCTAGTTAGATGTATTGTGCATTTAACCGCTATTATAGCCACGAAAAAAGAAAACTAGTTAAATTATATTTAAAGCAATAAAAAAGGTCGGAACTTGTTAATTCCGGCCTTTTATTTTTTATTTTAAATATCGTAGTAGATTTCGATATCAAATCCTGGAGTTTCGTAATCTGACCAGTCGGTTAATGCAACGTAGTATGTCTCATCTGGTGAGAAATATACCACATCATAACCAGCAGTATCTTCTTGTGCTCTGAAGCCAGCATCCACTAAAGCGGCAGCATAAGCTTCCATAGCGCTTGGGATTAAAGAAGTATCTTCATACATAACGAAGATTTCAATCCAGTCACTTTGAATTTGAGTTTCAAATGTGGCTTTGCCATCCACAACGATTGGAAGAACACCTTCTAATTCAGGATGAGCGGCATATAAATCTTCAGTTGGGAAAGTAGTGGTTACTTTACTATCATTAGCGATTTCATCAATTTGAACAGTGAAACCATCTGGTTGATACATAACTGAGACTTCATATTCTTTGTTTGGAGAATAGTATCTCTTGCATTGACCTTCGCCTAATTCTTCGAAGTATTCAAAGCCGGCTTCCACTAAGGTGCCGATATAAGAATCAGCAGCGGCTTTGATTTCTTCATTGTCATCTGTATCTAAAACAACATCAATTGTTAATGAACTTAAACCAATTGTCGCATTAGCGGACACGAATTCGCCTTCATAAGTTGGAAGCTCATCTGTGTAGTGATGAACATCTAAGAAATAAGCAATATGTTGTTCTGGCCATTTACCAGCGGTTAATGCCTCAACACTATTAATAAAGACATAGATTTCATCCCAGATGTCATCGTATTCAACACCCACAACAACTTGTAAGTTTTTAGAAACATAGTATGTATCACCTTCAACATCGATTTCAGTGAAACCAGCTTCTTTTAAGGATTCGATATAAGCGTTAGAGATTTCTTCCATATCGAATTCAATTTCATCGCCGTTTTCATCTTCTTCATAATCGTATGAAATGGTAATCCATAAACCATCATCATCTGGTTCGAAACGGAATTCATCAGCATCAGTGTCAGTAAATGCTGGAACTGTATCGGTAATTTCTTCGCCTAAATAAGCGGCAACTTGTGTGCTTGGCCATGATAAATATGGCGCCCTATCAAATTTGATTTTGAATGAACCAGCATCTTTATACATTTGAATGTAAATTTCATGATGTTCACTGACGTATGTGGAACCACCTTCTGTTAATAATGTATAGCCATTATCAAGAAGAGTTTGCTTATAAGCAGCAATAGCGGCTTCTTCTGTACCTTGTTCAACTTCAACAACGATATATGTACCATATGAATCATCATTTAATTGGAAACCAGTTGTTTCACCAACATAACCAGGAACTGTATCAACGAGATAACCGCCTAATAATTCAGAGATTTCATCTTGTGGGAATTCTGTTGTTGGGAATGGTTCTAAATAGATATAGAAAATGATACCAATAGCGTTTTTATTTGGATCAAATGAATAATCTAATCTGAATAAGCCTTTGCCTTCAACCGCTTTAGTGGCGGAATAAGAGTTACCAGAATTTAAAACTTTAAAACCAGCTTCTTGTAAAGCCACCATGTAGTTAGCGGCATCTTGTGCTGTCGCACCATAAATGGTGTAGAAGGCAACGATCATATCGATATCGCCTGTTCCAAAGAAGTATTCGTTTGTGTCAGCTTCTTCGAAGTAATATTGACCATTAGTGACATTTAAAGCAGGAATATCAACGTATGTACCATTATATTTTTCAAAGAATGCTTTGATAGGTGCTTCGTTCCAGAAGTTAACTGGCATATAGACAATCATGAACATACCGGTTTGAACATTGCAGTAGTAGCAAACCATATAGGCATTATCTGGAGAAACCGCGACATAGAAACCGTCAAGTTTTTCATCTTGGATTGTCCAATTAGCGGCAGTTACAATAGCGCTATAACCAGCATCATCACTTGTGACATTATCGAAATAACCAATAATTGCAATCATACTGGTATCTTCGATTGTTTGATAATAACCACCTTCAATAGCAGGAGCGGCAACCTTTGAACCAAAGTACTTATCTGCAACATAAGTAGCAAATTCAGTTGGGAATGTATATTGATATGGGTCCATAGCGACAATCGCTAATTGACCTTGGTTACTTGAAATTGCGACTTGAACAATGCGCTTGCCAGCATCAGTCATGACGCTCTTTTCAAAAATCATACTAGATGAACTGACTAAGACATAACCATTGAATGATAATGCTCTAGCATATGCTGTGACGAATTCATCTGTGATAGCACCACCAAGAATGACAACTGCATTGTATTGAGCGTTATAGTTAACTGTGGATTCTTCAAAGCCTGTATATGGAAGAACTTCGCCATATAGCTTACTGGCCATGAAGGCAGCTTCTTCGTCTGTCCAATTGGTTTTAGGAGCTTTAGTAATAGTGACTTTAAATGAAGCATTCACTGTTTCGTATGTAACTGTGACGTTTTGTTCACCGATGGTGTTGAAAACTGTGCCATTAACAGGGTTAGTTACATAGTTAGTTACTGGAGTAGTGGTGTTATCACTATATTGAGCGGTAACCACTAAACCGGTTAAGTCTAATGCTTCACCTGTGTAGTAATTTACTTTGACGTTTGTGGTATCTAAAGCGATACCTGTTAATGTTGGGGTGACAGAACTAGAACTACTTGAACTGCTACTAGAAACACTACTAGAAGTACTACTGGATGAGCTACTTGAAGATGTAGTGCTAGAAATGATGCTAGAAGTTGTAGAACTGCTTACGATAATTTCTGAAGTGCTACTTGTTAATGTAGAACTTGAGTTACTACTTGGTGTTGAACTAACTGGGTTATCTTGGCATCCGACTGCCATGCCGATGACCACTGCACCAAGGAGTAATGTTTTGATGAGTTTTTTCATATTTCTTTCCTTTCTTTGATGTAAACGCATGTCTACAATGTTATTTGTTTTTCAAAGTAAAAACAATAGAAATGACGCATTTATTTAAAAAAGACCTATCAATTGATAAGTCTTTTTATTGTTCTGTTTATTTAGTGCTTTTAGATAAGGCTAACACCAACGACGAATTGACCATCACTGATATTGGTATCATCTAATTCGATAGCGATTGCCCTGTTAGAAGACACATAGACATCCCAGTATCCGTATAATGTTTCAAAATGGAAACCATTAGCCTCTAATATTGCTTCATAAGCGAGAAGCGCTCCACCAGCGGTTGGTGCTGGATCAGAATAAACAGTAATGAATGCCATTCCGAAGTAGTAATCGTAGGAGAATGATAATGTTTCATCTTCCCAGAAACCTGGAACAACACCTTGTGCTTCTGGAATATCAGCAATAAGTTGTGCCATTGGGAATTCAGTGCTATCACCATGTTGGCCGCTTCCACCTAAAGAAACAATTTTAAGATCAACACCTAAACTGTTTTTAGAAACCTTAACACTGTATTGGTTGTTTGGAGATTTGTATTGGTTTTCTTCTGTATAATCAACGGAGAAACCCGCTCCAGCGAGCAAACCACAGTATTCAGATAAGACTTCGTCTTTGTTACCGGTTTCAATGAGAACAAAGATACTACCATCGTAGTTTTTACCCGCACTAATATCATCACAAACCTTATCATAAGATGGTAGTGGATCAGTATAGCCTTCCGCCATAAATAATTGAGCAATTCTAGCGCTTGGCCATAAGGATTCGAAAGCTGATTTTGGAGTACCTCTAACGTTAATTATGAGTTGCTTATAATCGCCAGTAGAACTTAGGTTGATATAGAAATTTCTATTTGGAGAAACGAAAGTATTATTGCTTTTAGTGTAACCAGCAGTAGTTAATATTTCTTCATATGCTAATCTAGCGTGTTCGGATACACCTTGTTCAAAGTGACAATAAAGAGCAATGGTATCTTCAGAAACAATGTCATATGAGAAAGTTCTTTGTACATATGTATCTGATGTATAAGCTGGAACAGTATCATTTCCCTTTAAATACATATTAACTGCAGCAGCAGGGAACGTTTCTAAATATCCAGTTTTACTGAATTCAATTGTAACCATACCAGATCCTGGAATCATTGGATTAATTGATATTTCACTATCAGGAGCGCTGTAATTATCATATTGATCTTTAACATAACCGGCGTTCTTTAAGTCGGTATCGATGTAATAATCCATCGCAGCTTGTTCGTTACCTTTTTCAACGTGTACCACAACCGCGGTACCAAACATATCGTTTAAGAATGTGAAACCTTTTTTCTCACCAGTATATTTTGGTAAAGAACCAAGGACGATATCGCCTAATACTTCATTAACTTCAGCTTCTGGCCATTCTTTCGCCATGATTGGGTCAAGCTTATAGTAAATAGTCACAATAACCGCGTTATGCTTGCTACTATATTCAAATTCAAGTCTAGCCACACCTTTATCTGGGATTGTGTAGTAGGCTTTGTAGAAATTGTCACTTCCTTCAACTTCCCAACCATTTTGTGTTAATGTGCTGGCATAAGTTGGTAAGGTAGAAGCATCCGCACCATAGATGTACATGAAAGCATGGATTGCTTCATATATTTCATTAGCGTAAGCTTCTTCGTTCACTTCAGATTCTTTAAAGACGTATTCGCCACCTTCAACATTAAAGGCAGGAATGTTTACAACATAGCCGTTATATTTGCTGTAGAAATTTTCGATAAGAGTTGTATTCCAGAAGAATAATGCACCAAAGTAGATATCTAAACTTCCATATTGGGTGTTGTACTTATAATAAACAGCGTATCTACCATCTGGAGAAACAGCAAAATAGTGGTCCTTATATTTTGAAGCACCGATTAACCAACGGGCACTTTGTAATGTGACAGTATAACTTGATTCCGCAGTAGTGGATTCTGTGTAGCAGAAAATCGCTAAATTAGAAGTTGATGTTTCATAGTAATCCGCACCTTCAAACGCAGGTGGAATATCATTAGAATAGAAGGCATCTTCTGCGATCATTTTGGCAAAATCAGTAGGGAAGGTATAGTAATATGGGTCATAAGCTCTAATTACAAACTTATCATCTTCAACTTGAGTAGTGACTCTGATATATCTTTTGCCTGCAGAAGTGTTAACATCCTTTTCAAATACTGGATTAACACCAAGTCGCGCATATCCTGCGGCATTAAGAGCATCTTGATACTTGCCTAATTTACCACCTGAGGCATCTCCACCTTGGATAAGAACTAAATCTTCCTCTTTATCATATGAAACGACAGAGTTTTCATCGCCTGTATATGGTAAGACTTCACCGTAAAGGTGGGCCTTCATAATATTGGCTTCTTCTTCAGTCCAAGTTTTTTTGCTGGCTTGAGAAACGTTTACTTTAAATGATTTTGAATAGCCACCATAGGTGACAGTAACTGTTGCTTCACCAATGGTATTTAAGACTGTTCCATTAGCAGGATTAACAGTGTAATCAGTAACAGGTTTAGATGAACCATCACTGTATTTCGCGGTCACCACTAAACCGGTAAGATCTAATGCTTCACCTTGTTCATAGGCTCTTTTAACATTTAAAACGTTTAATGCGATATCTGTTAGAACCACAGTCGCTGAACTAGTGGTACTACTAGATGTCATACTTGAAGTAAATGGATTTTCACTACTTCTAATTTCACTGGTAGTGGTTGATATGGAACTTGATGTATCGTTGCAACCAACTGCACTACCAAGGATCACTGCACTAAGGAGTAATGCTTTGATAATTTTTTTCATAGTGTCTCCTTTCTTTAGAGATAAACTTTATGCCTAACATACTATTTGTTTTTGCAAAACAAAGCAAGTAAATGAAATTTATTGAGATGTAATCAATAAAAAACCCTTAACTTAGTTAAGGGCTATTATATTATCTGTCTTCTCTAAAGTACGTAACACCCAGACCCGCAGGTGGCTGTGTGTTCTTGCCGTTGAATAGACTTGTGATAATTAAAACGATAATAGTAAAGACATATGGTAATAACAAGAATGCTTGTTTTTGAGCGTTAGAGGAAGATGGTAAATAGTCACCGATTTGTTGAAGAGCACCGAAGATAAATGACGCTCCAATACAAACGCTTGGTTTCCACATTGAGAAGATAACAAGCGATAATGACAACCAACCGAAGGCATCAATAGCATCTCTTGCATTAAAGTAACCTTTAAGAACATCTAATTCGAATGTGATACCACCTAAACCTGCAATAGCAGCACCGATGATAGTGGCTAAATAACGATATAAGTCAACATTGATGCCAGCAGCATCAGCAGCGGCAGGATTTTCACCACATGCTCTTAAGTTAAGACCGATTCTGGTTCTAGATAAGATAATGGCCGCTACAACCGCCACGATAATGGCTAAATAGGTGAAGAATGATTGTGACAAGAAGACATTTCCGAAGAAGTCGTTTTTGTCCCAAGTACCGCTAAATAATGATTGAACTGCTAAACCAACATCTTTACCCATTCTATCAGTGTTGATTAAACCAATGAAATAAGCGGATAAACCAACACCAAAGGTGGTTAATGTTAAACCAGTAACGTTATGATTACATTTTAATGTAACGGTGAAGAAGGCAAAGATTAAACCTCCTAATGCCGCAAATAACATAGCGAATATAATTGGCATGAAGAGAATCATAAAACCATTAAGTGGTGCAGTAGCAGGAACGGAACTAATGTAGATACGTTCACCTAATAAACCACCCATTGCACCCATACACATGATGCCTGGAATACCCATATTAAGGTGACCACTCTTTTCGGTGATGGCTTCACCGGTACTACCAAAGATGAATACGGCAGCAGATTTAATTGTTTTTGCTAGAAATGCGATAAATATTGCCCATTGCATTATTTGCTACCTCCATTCTTTGTGTTTTTGGCGTAAATTACAGCGAAAGTTTTTTTTACTTTTGCCACTTTCTTAGTCGCGTATTTATTCCACTTTAAAGCGAGTTTAGAATCGCTATATTTGTTATTTAAAGCTCTTACTTTTTCATAAGCTTCAGCTTTTTCTTGCTTGTTGTTGAACTTAGCTTGCTTAAATTCTTTTTTAGCGGCTAATAATTCTTTCTTGTTGTTCAAGATAACTTCTTTATTAACTTCGCTAAGTGGTGAAGGAAGTGGATTAAAACCATCTAAATATTCTTTAAATTGTGATTCATCCATATTCTTGGATTGAGACATCACAAAGGCTTTGCCTTTTTGAATATTTTCTTTGGTCTGTTTAATATCGTTTGATCCATAGAATAATTCGTTATATGTACGTTCAACGTAATCAAGGAAGATTCTTAATTTGGAATCCTTTTCTACGAGGAAACGATAGTTAACAAAGAATTCAGTAGCAATAACGATAAGGAAGAACATGCCAGTAACGATTGCGGAGAAGTCTGTTTTAGAAATACCAGCATAACTAGCAGCCTTTGTGCTACCACGTTGGAAGAAGGCTACTAAGAAACCATATAAAATCATTTGTCCTGGTTCAAATTGGCCTAACCATGCAATTAAGACACCAGTAAAGCCACGTCCATCCACTAAGGAGGCAGTTAATGTATGTTGATGACCAGCAACTAATAAGAAACCAACAAGACCACTAATTGCGCCACTTAAGATCATGGTTCTAATAATAACTTTCTTAACATTAATACCAACATATCTAGCGGTGTTGACGGAAGCACCAACAACACTTAATTCATACCCGTGTTTGGTCTTTTTGAGATAAATAATCATTAAAGCCACGACAACAATGATAATGAAAATACTGCATAAATATTTGATATTGAAGATTCTTGGCAATGAGCCAGTATTTAAATATGGGAATGTTTGAGAACCATTTGTACATATGATGGCAATAAACACAGAGATAAGAGATGTTGCAACGTAGTTCATCATCAAAGTGAATAAGACTTCGTTGGTGTTGAAGAAGGCTTTAAATATTGCAGGAATAACCGCCCAAATAATACCCGCTAAAATAGCGGCGACTAAACATGTAAAGATGATGATTGGGTCACTCATATGAGTGTTCTTTTCAAATCCATACGTAATAAGTGCGGTTACTAAACATGAAATAGCTATTTGACCTTCAGCGCCGATATTCCAAAATTTCATCTTGAAAGCAGGCGCTAAAGCGAATGCTACAAGAATCAATAAACCAGCGGTTTCAAAGAAATCGAATATTTCTTTTGGATCTTTTGGATTGTAAATGCCATAAGCCATTCTTTCGAAGAAGATACCAAATGTACCTGGAGAAAGAATAGTGCAAAGAATTGCCGCTAATAGGAAAGCGGTAAAGAAACCACAAACCTTAATGGTCCAGTATTGTGATTTAGGCACATCAAGACGTTTGACGACGTGGAATGGTAGCTTAAAGCGCTTAGTTTCTGACTTCATCTACACGTCCTCCTTTCGTCATTAATAAACCGATATCTTCTTTACTGACTTGTTTTGGATCAACGATACCAGATACTTTACCTTGAGAAAGGACAAGCACCTTATCGCAAAGCGCCATTAAGACATCAAGGTCTTCACCGACGAATAAAACAGCGGCACCTCTTTCCTTTTGTGTGTTAAGCAAATCATAGATGAGATATGAAGAGTTAATATCAAGACCTCTAACTGGATAAGCGGCCATAAATACCTTCGGAGAGGAAGAGATTTCTCTACCCACTAAAATCTTTTGAATATTACCACCAGATAGCTTACCAACTTGAGTATGAATGCTTGGTGTTACAACTTCTAATTCTTTAACAATCTCTTTAGCGAGGCTTTCTGGTTTTTCTCTATGGAAGAAGATACCTTTACCTTTACGATAACTTCTTAACATCATGTTATCAGTGATATCCATAGAGCCCACTAAGCCCATACCTAATCTATCTTCAGGAACGAAACTTAATTTAATGCCTAAATCTCTAATTTCTAATGGTGTTTTGTGTTTTAAATCAATGATCTCATCTTCATAGAAAATAACTTTTTCGTTATTAACCATATCGATGATTTCTTTGTTGCTCTTTTTGCTTAAATCTAACTTCTTACCATTTTCATCATGGAAGAATCCTTCAGTGGACATTCTTTTAATCTTTTGCACAGAGTGGTGGAAGAATGTGACTGGTTTTTCTTTCTTTGGATTGTGGAAAATGATATCCCCTGTCTTATAACTTCTTAAGCCAGCAATAACATCAAGGAGTTCTTTTTGACCAGAACCAGAGATACCTGCAACACCAAGGATTTCACCACTTTTGAGAGTAAACGAAACATTATCTAACGCAATAGTGCCATCGATATTAGTAACGGTGATGTTATTAATGAATAAACGATCTTGAGTATTTTTTGGTTCGGAACGTTTGATTTTTAAGTCAATCTTACGACCCACCATCATGTTGGTAAGTTCTTTTTCGTTTGTGTCTTTAGTGTCTACAGTACCAACGTATTCACCTTTTCTTAAGACGACAACCTTGTCACTAATTTCCATAACTTCGTTAAGCTTATGGGTAATGATAATGACAGTTTTACCTAACTTACGCATATTACGTAAGACATTGAATAGTTGTTTTGTTTCTTGTGGTGTTAAAACAGCAGTTGGTTCGTCAAGAATGAGGATATCCACACCACGATACAGAGCTTTAACGATTTCTAGTGTTTGCTTTTGGGAAACACTCATATCGTAAACTTTTTGATATGGGTTGATATTAAAGCCATATTTTTCGCAAATTGAGGCGACACGTCTACTAGATTCCTTTAAATTGAATCTCTTAGATAGCTTAATTTCTTTTTCGAGTTCTTTAATTCTATTTTTGATATTGTATTTGTTAACTAATTCTCTCTTTTCAGCAACTTTTGGATTATCTTCAATTTGCTTAAAAGCGTATCTTAATCTCGCGACTGTTTCTTTGTATGTATCTTTTGCTTCATTAAATTTAGCGTTTTCTTCCTCACTGGCTTTTTTACCATGCTTCAAGTTCTTACTTTCTTTTTTGAAGTTTTCTTTTGCAGCCTTTAGTTCATCGTTAATCTTTTTAGTTTCTTCCGCTTTGACGGATTTATATTCGCTTGTAGCGACTTTTAACTTTTCATCGATATCAGGAATCTTATCTAATTCTGCTTTAAGTTCATCGATTAACTTTTCGTTTTCTTCTTTAGTTTCTTTATAGAAAACCTCGTAGTCTTCTTTAGTTAAACCTAAAACGACATTCTCAGTCGCACTGAAAACGTTAACTAATTTGAAGTGTTGATGAATCATTCCAATTTTGTATTTATAAGCATCACTAGGGGAGTTGATGTTGGCTTCTTCGCCATTAACGAAAACCTTACCAGTGTCTTGTTTATAAATGCCAACTAAAACGTTCATCAGAGAGGTCTTACCAGATCCATTTTCACCGAGGAGGGAGTAGACCAAACCTTTCTCGATTGAAAAGGAGATGTCTTTATTTGCAATGACCTTTTTGCCGAATGCTTTTGTAATGTTGTCAAATCTAATTGCTTCCATAAATAATAAAGAGACTTGCTGGCCACACGGACCAGCAAGTCAGTAGTTTTAATTAAAAATTATTGGATGTTTGGGTTGATACCATCGATATTGATATCGAAGTATGGAGCAGAAGCGAGAGCGCTTTCGTTGAAGAACTTAACGCCATTCTTTTCAGCGATAGCTTCGGATTCACCTTTGTAGTCACCATCGGTATCGGCTAAGTATGTGGTTAAATTAGCACCGTTGACTTTGAATGTGGAGCAATCGAAGACTTTAGCGGCAGCTTTTTCTTTAACATCTTTTTCAACAGCGGCGAATTTGGCTTTGTAGTCTGCTAATTTTGTGGCATCAGAAGTAACGTTAGCCCAGTTGACATTGTATTCAACGGAACCAGTAGCAACTGTACCTGTCCAGTTAGCATTGACTTCGCCATCGATATCTTTGCCATTATAAACAGCGTTAACAACGGCTTCGTAATATGGAGCCCAGTTGATACGGGAATAGGCTAAGTATGTATTTGGACATTCTTTTTTTGTTTCGATGTTGTATGTGACGTTTGGAATGCCAGCTTGTTCACAAGTACTTGGGGCACCCATGGAGTCAGCGTGTTGAGAAATGAGGACGCAGCCAGCTTTGATTAATTTATCAGCTTGGTTGCTTTCCTTTTCTGGGTGATACCATTCACCAGTGAATTCAACATCCATTGTGACTAAGGAATCATCATAGTTATAATCACGGAGGGCGTTTCTAACACCTAAGAACCAAGATGTGTAACCGGATTTAACTTCAGCATATGGGAAAGCACCAACATAACCAACTTTAAGAGCGGTATTGGCATCGAGTTCAGCTTTCTTGGAATCAACTAATTTTAAACCAGCAGCATAGCCCGCCATAAATCTACCTTGGTAGATGGAAGCGAAAGCGTTGTGGTAGTTTTTGACACCAGCTGTTTTAGCGTTTGTGCCTGTTGCATGGCAGAATTGAACGTCTGGGAAATCTTTAGCAGCGTTGAGCATAGCTGTTTGATGACCAAAGCTATCAGCGATAATGACTTTGCAGCCACGTTCGACTAAGTCTTTAGCAGCATCGTAGCAGGAGTTGTCTTCTGGGACACCTGTTAATAAGCAGTTCTTTTCAAAGACGACTTTGTCGCCTAAGTTTTTGACGGCTTCGTCCATAGCATTGATGAAGTTGGCATCGTAAGTGGAACTGCTATCGTGTAAGCAGATTAAGCCAATCTTAACAGCCTTGCCATCGCCATTGTTAGAATTACAGCCGATTAATGTACCGACAGAGGCAGCAGCTAAAGCTAATAATGATACTAAACGTACTTTTTTCATTTTTGTTTTTCTCCTCCTTGATTTTCTTCTTAAAAATAAAAATGAGCTTCCTATAATTGGAAGCCTCTACCATAAATCAACGGCGAAACATACGAACGATTATTTCGCAAACGGATTTGATTCGTAGTGCTACATTATACGGTGTAGCGTAGAGACAACCCACCAATTAGGGAATTATACGAAGTCAACAGCGAACCATTGACGCCATTATTGTATATTCAAAAATTGACAGTTGTAAACCCATAAAAAGTAATTTTTTCACAAAAAAGTCGCACGAGTTTTAATAAATTAAAGATTTAACGTGCGACGTGTATGAACAATTCTTAGTAAGCTTCAACTGGAACGATAGAAATTACTGGATATTTCTTAAGGAGTTCACGGCCTTTGAGTGGTGTTAATTCGATATAGAACATGACACCGGCAACTGAAGCGCCACTTCTTTCAACGAGTTCACATAAAGCTTTCGCGGAACCACCTGTAGCTAATAAGTCATCGACCACTAAAACGCGATCACCTGGTTTAATGGAATCTTCACTAATCACAAGAGTAGCGGTGCCGTATTCTAAATTATAAGAAACACAGTTACCTGGTCTTGGAAGCTTGCCTGGCTTACGAGCCATGACAACACCTTTCTTTGTTAAGAGACCAAGAGTTGGACCAAATAAGAATCCACGAGCTTCTGGACAGACGATTTTATCAAATTGGATATTATTTTCTTTTAATTCATCGACCATCACATCGAACACCATTTGGAGATATTCTGGATCTTCAAATACTGGGACGATGTCTTTGAAGATGATGCCTGGTTTCGGGAAACCAGGAACGTCTTTAATATGCTTTTCAGATAATAAAATAACTTGTTCTTTTTTGGTCATAACTAGTACCCCTTGTTTATGAAAGACAAATTTTATTCTAGCGCACCAAGACCATTTTCTCAACGTGGGAAACTAAGAAATTTCATGCCAATCTTTTGACAAAAACTCGCTTTTGTTTTATCTCCGAAATTTTCTTAAAAAAGTGTTTGCAATAGTATGTGTATGTGATAAAGTTTTAGGCAAAGGATTGCTATGGAGAAACGAATTAGAAAGTGTAAGATTCCCGCCTCTCTAGGGGGTTTCTTCCCTCAATTTTCCTCCCCATTCGCTATTCTTATCTGTTTGTAGTCACCCCTTATTGTCGGGTGATTTTTTTTGCTTAGAGAGGAGAAACATTTATGGCAACAAACAATCTTATTTACGATGTAAATGACAAGCCAAGTTGGGGAAAAACCATTGTCTTTGCATTACAACAACTTTTAGCCATTATGGCTGCTACCATTGCTGTCCCAATGATCGTTGGCAATGGCTTAAGTACTTCTGCTGCGTTATTCGGCGCTGGCGTTGGTACAATCGTCTACTTACTTTTCACAAAATCTAAATCACCAGTCTTCTTAGGTAGCTCCTTTGCTTTCTTAGGAAGTATGTTCGCCGCTTTCGCTGGCGCTGCTTCAATGAGCATGGGTTATCTTGGCATCATTATCGGTGCGGTTTTCGCTGGTTTAGTTTATGTCATCTTATCTTTAATTTGTAAATTCTGTGGCTCACGCTGGATTTCTAAAGTTATGCCAGCCGTCGTTATTGGTCCAACAGTCGCTATCATTGGTTTAAGCTTATCCGGTAACGCTGTTGCAAACTCCTTCGGCTATGGTTCCGTTGATGCCTTCCGCGCAAGTGGTGGTGTTATTGACTGGCACGTTTTAGCTTGCATCTTCGTTGCGTTAGTCACATTACTCGTTGTTATTATCGTTTCCGTTTATAGCAAACCAAAGGGTTTCTTAAGATTAATCCCATTCGTCGTTGGTATCGGCGCTGGTTACCTCACAGCTTTAGCTATGACAGGTGTGGGCTTTGCTTTAAACAAAGAATGGTTAAAAATCATTGATTTCAATATCTTCGCAAACGCTGGTTGGGACAAATTCATTGGTGGCTGGTGCCCAGAATTCACATTCATCAAGGCATTCGGTTCATTCAGTGATGGTACAAGCTTCGCTAACTTCGGTGCTTACATTGGCACATTAGCAGTTGCTTACATCCCAGTTGCATTCGTCGTTTTCGCTGAACACATTGCTGACCACAAGAACTTAAGTTCCATCATCGGCAAAGACTTATTAGAAGAACCAGGCTTACATAGAACACTTCTTGGTGATGGTGTTGGCTCCATGGCCGGCGCTTTCTTCGGTGGTGCTTGTAACACAACATACGGTGAATCCGTTGGCTGTGTCGCTATCTCTGGTAACGCTTCCATTAGAACAATCTGGGCAACTGCTATTATGGCAATCATCCTCAGCTTCTTCTTACCATTCTCCACATTACTCGCTTCCATCCCAACTCCTGTTATGGGTGGTGTCTGTATCGCCTTGTACGGCTTCATCGCAGTCTCTGGCTTAAAGATGATTCAAAAGGTCAACCTCAACGACAATAGAAACTTATTCGTTGTCTCTGTCATCTTAATCGCCGGTGTCGGTGGCTTCGCAATGACATTTGTTTTACCAAATGCTGCTGGCACAATTACATTAACCGAGGTTGCGTGCGCGTTAATTCTTGGTATAATTGTGAATGTGATTGTTGGTCCTAACAGAAAAACCGAGGAAGAACAATCCAAAGAAGAATAAAAACCGAGGAATTAATTAATGGCTTACAAAAATTATCCAAACGTGACCATTCTTGATCATCCACTTCTCAAACATAAAATTACGAAGTTAAGAGACAAGACAACAAAAACTAACGAATTCAAAATGTTAGTCAAAGAGATTTCAATCCTTGAAGGATATGAAGCTCTCCGTCATCTCGAAACCCACTTAGTGGAAATTGAAACTCCAATCGAAAAGAGCATGCAACCACTTGTGAATCGTAAATCCTTATGTTTCGTACCAATTCTCCGTGCGGGTCTTGGTATGGAAGATGGCTTGCTTGAATTAGTTCCAGGCTGTACATGTGGTCACATCGGCTTATACCGTGATGAAGTCACTAAAGAACCAGTAGAGTACTACTGCAAGCTTCCAGCGGATATTTCCGAAAAAGATGTTTATCTCATCGACCCAATGCTCGCAACAGGCGGTTCTGCGATTGACGCAGTCAAGATGCTCAAAAAGCATGGCGCAAAGAAGATCTCCTTCATTTGTATCATTGCCGCACCAGAAGGTATTGAAGCATTCTGCAAAGCCAATCCAGATATTCCACTCATCGTTGGTGCATTAGATAGATGCTTAAACGAAAATGCCTACATCTGTCCAGGTTTAGGCGATTGTGGTGACCGTATCTTTGGTACAACCAACGGCACAACAAGCGATAAATAATTCGCTATTGTTCTTCGAATAAAATTTACATTCCTTTCAGTTGAAAGAGGGAAAGAAAGACATGACAAATAAAGAACAAGTACTAGTATTTTCTTTAACCACCTGTGAAGATCTAGCAAACAAGGTGTGTGAAGAACTCGGTGTGGAGAAATCCCCAGCTATCTGTAGAAGATTCGCAGATAATGAGGTTTTCGCTAGACCAAACGTTGACGTAAGAGGTAAAGATTGTATTGTTATCCATTCAACCTGTAATCCAGTCAACGACAAATTAATGGAATTATTAATCTTCATCGATGCTCTCAAGAGAGGTGAAGCTAAAACCATTACCGCGATCATTCCATATTTCGGATATGTGAGACAAGACAGAACTATTGATTTCGGTGATCCAATTAGTGCTAAATTAGTGGCTAATTGTTTAAGAGAAGCCGGTTGTAATAGAGTTGTCTCTGTTGATTACCACAGTGGTTCAATGCAACCATTCTTCGAAAACATGGAAGCAGTGGAATTATATTCCTCCTCTGTGTTCGCTGATTACTACCGTAAACGCTTAAAAACATTAAAGGTCAAACTCGAGGACGTTGTCATCGTTTCTCCAGACAAGGGTGGCCTCGAAAGAGCTAAACATTTAAGTAAAGATTTAGGTGATTTACCAATCGCGGTGTTAAATAAATACCGTCCTGAACCAAATAAGGCCGTTATTACTAACATCAAAGGCGAATCAGTCGTGGACAAGTACTGTTTAATGATTGATGATATCATCGATACTGGTGGCACAATTATTGCCGCGAGTAAAGAACTTCTCAAAAACGAAGCTAGAGGTATCCTCATCTGCGCTTGCCATGGTATCTTTTCCAAGAACGCTCTCGCGAAATTATATAGATGTGGCATCTTAGATATCGCTATTAGTGATTCTATCCCACAAGAAGAAGA
>JBGUMU010000005.1:0-4004 GCA_045116995.1 Bacilli bacterium | reverse complement strand
CCAAAGGTGGCGTTTATATCGCTGGCGGTATCGTTCCTCGTTTCCTCGAGTACTTCAAGAACTCAGAGTTCAGAAATGCATTCGAAGAAAAGGGCCGTTTCAATGCAGCCTTATCACACATTCCTGTATACGTAATTTCTCACGGTGATGCAGGTTTATTAGGTGCTGGTGCATATATCCGTCAGGAATTAGGTGCAATTCTCTAATTTAGGAACATAAATAGAAATCCCCGGTTATATTAATATACCGGGGATTTCTTTTTTCTCTTACAAAAAGAATTTAAATATCATCAATCCTCTTTAAGTAAAGATACATGGTCTGATTATCCTTTGGTAAGCTCCCCATCACCCCAAAAAGTTAAAAATAGTACCCCTATGGTCTAGAGCCACAGGTGCAGGTACGGGGAGTGAGGGGTAGATCTGGGTAGGACTACTGCTTGTAGTTCACTAGGTTCCACTTTTCAAAGTCAAAACCTTCAGATAGCTTTTTCATATCCCAGGATTTGATTTGCTTATCAATGTGGGTGCCATCTGCATAGGCTTGGGTCCATTGCTTTTCATAGCAATGCTTGAAAAGTGCATGGCAGTAGTCTCTTAAATACGAATGTATATCTTCAACACCAACACGCTCAGCGGTTTGATATACGGTAAAGAGCATTGCCATATCTTTTGAGTATTCAGGATTTACCTTGTGGTAAATACCTTTTCTAAGTAGGGTTAGAGGTCTAATGCAACCTTCAACTAAATTAGTGTCAGCTTGAACTGTGCCATCGTCTAAGAAGGTGCGTAGCTTATCTCTATTGTTCATGTAGTAAGTGCAAGCTTTAGCGAAAGGATCGCTTTTAGCTTTTACATAAGTACTACCTCTAAGCTCAATTCTACCTTCACTTAGTTTTGTCATGATGGTGTCAATGCAATCCATAAGCTTACGTACAGGACCACTAGTTCTGCACTCAACTCTAGCTTTAAAGTCAGCTTCTGAATCTGAGTTCATACTAGATTCATAGCTATATATCTTGGATAAGGCTTCAAGTACCATAAACAAGAGAATAGTTGCATTATCATCTTTAAAGTCTTTGGCTAATTTCTCAATTGCTAAAGGTATTTCTAGTTCATCAAGCTCATCAGCAAAACCTTTAGGATCGATAGCCTTAATAATCTCACGCCTAAAGTGAATTAAGCAGGATTGATGTTTTGCATTAGGATGCTCATCCTTAAGCAGCGCATCATATCCAGGATAACCATCAGTACAAATTGTTTTAAACTTGTAATCCTTGGTGATAAGCTCTTTTATCGCATCTTTAGAGCGGTTTCTTAAGTAGTAATACAAGCAGAACTGCTCTTTAGCAAATCTTGGAGCAGTTAGAGCTAATACGTAATTCTTTGAGTCAATTTCGAGAGAGGTTACATCAGCTGGTGCTTGTCTTTTACCTTGAGCTTCTAAACAATCGAATGGAGTTTCATCAACTTGAATGGTATCTGCTCTTTTAGCAGCATTCTCAACCATATCAAATAAAGGTCTAATGTAGATATCTGCAAAGTCGTGCATGTTGTAGTAGAAGGTGTCATTACCAAAACCTTGGATACGACCTAATGCAGATACAAATTTATTTAATGGAATACCGTTAACACTAGCATAGCCTATATCAATGCAGGTTTCGCAACTTAACTGGCGGTTAGGAATAACTGGTACATTTTGATCTTCACTGATAGCAATATGTACATGACCGCACTTATTACAAATTGCTGCATCATGTAAGTTCTCTGTATCCTGTAACAGCTGTTGAGCCTTGTTAATATGAGAGAATAACTTATCTTTTAGTTGACCTAAAGACTCTAAGCTACCTCCACAATGGCAGGTGTTTTTATCTAGTTTTGCATTAGTAACCTTGTCTGGATTACGAGTTTTAGACACTCTTCCTTTTGACTTAGTTTTAGCTTTTTCAACTCTTTTCTTAGAAGGAGTCTTTGAAATCTCAACTGCAGCTTGCTGTGTTTTGCTTAGTTGCGCTTTTCTATCTTCAGATACACTACCTAAAACTTTATTTAGAATAGTAGATGTTTTGGAGATTTTGGTTATAAAGTTACCCAGAGAGCCTGCTACATTAGCTTGCTCTTCTTTAGCTTTTTCTAAATCAACATCACCTTGTGGCGGAATATTACCGTTAAGATCTTTACCAGTAGGAGCCATAGGTGTTTGTAAGAAATAGGACTTAGCTAAATTAGCCCATTTAAATAGATTGTCAGCTGTAAACGCAATTTGCTCAGTTAAATCTTTGATGAGCAAATCGTCAATGTTAAAGCAGTACTTGTTTAATTCTTTAGCTATCAGAGAAGTACTATGGAAAGCTTCTTTTAAGATAGGTGCAACAACTTCTTTAAAGTTAGCAATTTGGGCATCTTTCTCTTCGATGTTTTTGAGTAACTGAGCATTTTTAGAACGCTCCTTTTGCAGCATTTCCATAAGCTCTTCGTAAGTTGGTTGTTTAGTGTTACTCATTTTAAATTAAGCCCTTTTTTATCTAAGTTTTGCTGTATTTTAACAGTTGTAAAATCATAGATAAATAGCCCTAAATTCGCATCAGAATGCGCTATAACGAGCCTTTCTTTTAGGGAGACTGTTTCTTCATTGAGGGGTAAGTTTTGATCTGTAGTGATCAGCAAAGATCTTTCTAGATCTTTTTTAGGCATGGGTAATTGAGCCTAAAAAAGAGGTATTTTTAGGCTTATTTTGAAGGTCAAATTTATTTAAAAGTGTGATGTAAATCACCCTGATTTTTGGCTATTTATACAAAAAGTGCTCCCTTTTAAAGTCGAGATCATTACCATCAAGGTATTTTAATAATTTATCCTTGGTTAGAGCTCTTGAGGCGGCTCCATCAGCATCTGCCATTAAGCGCTGATAACAGCCTGTATGAAGCTTTCTTGAAATCATCAAGCTTCCTTTATCATCACTATGGATGATTTTGGCGATGTTCCTGCGCTTAGAGACAAAAACTACCCAGTCATTACCTTTACTAACATCAATGCTTAGGTACTTTAGTGCCATAGCACTAAGCCTATTAAAGCCACTTCTTAAATCGGTTGGGCAAAGGATTAAGGAGATTTTGCCAGTAGATAAATCTAGGTTCATATCATCTCCTATCAACTAGCAGATAGAGCTTTAAGCACCAAGGCTACAGATCGCTCAGGTGTTACTGAATTAAAACTAATGCAGTGACCATTAGCTGTAACTCTGATTTCTGTGCCTAGCACTGATGTATTACAAGAAGGGGTTGTTAATCTCCTTGGAGCAATTGATGCAACATTGATAGAAGTTGCTTCCTTTAGCGCAATAGAGTTCTCTTGGATGTTAACAACTTTAACAAGCTCTTCACCACAATCTTCTTCAGATGTTGCAGTTAGAGTGGCTGATTCAATACCTTGAGTTGATTTGTATTCGTCGTAGGCTAGTTTAAATTCAATGGCTTTCATTAAATCATAAAAGATATTTTCACAGACCCCTAAATTACACTTATTCTGAGAAAAGAAATTGATCTTAGATAAACCTGAGAGTTTGAAATCGTTATAAATAGAGCTCCATTTAGAAAAATCATTAGACTCCTTTAAAGATCGCCTATTGCTCGTTTTTATAAAACGAAATAAACGCTTAAACCCAAACAATGAGATTAGTTGGTGTATGTCCACTCCATTATCTTGACAAAATAACTCAAGACGATCTTGGTAATACTTAGACATTGCATAACCATAGGAAAGATAATCGTCAGCGATTTTGAAATATAGGTCAAAGTTATCGTTTCTCATAAATTACTCCTTACTGAAGTTTCTCAACGGGAGTAATTATGCAAGATTTTGAAAAAGGTCTCATCTAGGTGATGGGGAGCTTACTATGTAGCAGCTATTGAGTGACTGCCTTATTTAGGCAGGGTTACGACAGTGTTAAGTGTTAAGTTAAGTTAAGATTGAGTGACTGCCTTATTTAGGCAGGGTTACGACAAGGATTAT
>JBGUMU010000004.1:0-18680 GCA_045116995.1 Bacilli bacterium | reverse complement strand
GATAAAAACACAAAGGTCCAGCAAGACCAAAAAGAGTATCAAAAAATCTATGATGAGTTCATAGAAAGGTACGACGCTTTAAAGGCTAAAAGGAAAGCTGCTTATAAAAAGATTGCTAATAGAGCAGTGGCTATCCAGCACATAGAAAATATGATTGAATTCCTTAAAAAGGAAAGCTTTATAACGGCGGTTTTTGATGAGAGATACTTTACCATGTTAATCGATCGTGGCATAGTATTACATGACGGTACCATTGAATGGCACTTCAAATGTGGCAAAATCGTATGATTTTAGGCTATTTGGGGTGTACGAACTGTACGAAGGTGTACGAACTTTGTATCATAATGGTGCTTTCGACCCATTAAAAGAAAAACGATTCTGATACTAAGCAAGTGTCAGAATTTTTCTTTTATAGTATCGTTGGAATATTTATTAAATATGGTTATATAATATATAAAGGTTATTATGAAGCGTTTAAAAAGATTATTTGCCAAACTATTCATTGTCTTCACCACATTCTTAGTGGTTCTTTCACCAATCGTTTTAGTGGAAGAAGCGCATCATAATTGTACTCACGAAGATTGCCAAATCTGTGAAGTTATTAGAACCGCTAAAGAGACAATCAAGAACACCAATACTTCTGCTCCTGTTTCTAGTGTTACTTTCTTACTTCCATTATTATTCGCTTTCGTATTTGCTATCGCATATATTTCTTTTGATATAGATTTTTCAACACTTGTTTCATTAAAAACAAAACTATCAAATTAATCTCCTAATAAATTAAATCATGATTGCTTAACATTGTTTTATTTTATTAAGGAGTTTTTATATGAAAAAAAGTTTTTTGAAGTATGCAGCTTTAGCTGTAACTTCACTTCTTGCTCCATTATGTGTCTCTTGTAATGGCACTAGTAATGGCAAGAGCAAAATCATTACCACAATCTTCCCCGAATACGATTGGGTAATGAATGTCCTCGGTGACAAAAAAGATAATTTTGATGTCAGCATGCTACTCGATAGTGGTGTTGATTTACATAGTTATTCCCCATCACCAAAAGATATCGTTTCTATCTCCACATGTGACTTATTTGTCTATGTTGGTGGTGAATCCGATGAATGGGTTGATGATGTTTTAAAAGACGCTAAAAACAAAGAAATGAAGGTCATCAACTTAATGGAAGTATTAGGTGATAAAGCCAAAGAAGAAGAACTCGTCGAAGGTATGCAAGGCGGAGACCATGATCATGACCACGAAGAAGGTGAAGACCATGACCATGATGAAGAAGAAGGCCCAGAATACGATGAACACGTCTGGCTCTCTTTAAACAACTCTCAACTCTTCATTTCTGAAATCTGCGATAAAGTGTCTAAATTAGACAAAGATAACGCTAGTTACTATAAGAGTAACGCTGATAAATACATCAACGATCTCAAAGCATTAGACGCTCAATACAAAGACGCAGTTTCTAAAGCCGCTAAAGACACTTTATTGTTCGCCGATAGATTCCCATTTAGATATCTTGTCGATGATTATTCATTGAAGTATTATGCCGCTTTTATCGGTTGTTCCGCTGAAACTGAAGCCAGCTTTGAAACAATTAAATTCTTAGCCGAAAAAGTCGATGAACTTGGTTTGAGCTATATTCTTAAGATTGAAAGCTCTGATGGTGCAATTGCTAATACCGTCAAAAATGCTACTCAAAATAAGAATCAAACCGTTTTGACAATGGATTCAATTCAATCCGCAACCACTAAAGAATACGCCAGTGGAAGAAATTACCTTTCTATCATGAAAAGTAATCTTGAAGTGCTAAAGAAAGCACTTAGTTAGGAGAACTGTTATGCCTTTACTTTCTTTTGAAAATCTATCCATCGGCTACGATAATACGTCGGTATTAAACGACCTCTCCTTTGAAATTGAAAAAGGAGATTATATCGCCATCATTGGTGAAAATGGTGCTGGTAAATCAACACTATTAAAAACCATGCTTGGTTTAATTGCTCCCATTAAAGGTCGAATTGTTTTTGATAAGGAAGTAAAGAAAACGGAAATAGGCTACCTCCCACAACAAACTTTAGCGCAGAGAGATTTCCCTGCCTCAGTTTGGGAGGTAGTCATCTCTGGCTGCTTAGCTAGAAATGGTCTCCGCCCTTTCTACTCTAAAGAAGACAAAAAACTTGCCCAAAATAACATTGAAAAAATGGGTCTAAACGAACTCAAAAATAGATGTTACCGTGAACTTTCTGGTGGCCAACAGCAAAGAGTGCTTCTCGCTCGAGCGCTTTGCTCTTCTAACAAATTACTTGTTTTAGATGAACCAGTGACTGGCTTAGATCCAAAGGTGACTAACCAGTTATATGAAATTGTTAGTTCCTTAAATAAAGAAGGAATTACCATTATCATGATTTCTCATGATTTATCGGTTTTAAAATACGCTAACAAGGTATTACATGTTGGTCATGATACATTCTTTGGCGATAAAGAATCTTACTTTAAGAGTGAAAACTATAAACGCCTCTTAGCAAAGGAGGATGAATAGTATGATTGAATTCTTCCAACAAATCGCCTCATATTTTGAATTTAGATTCGTACAATATGCTTTTATTGTCGGTATCTTAATCGCCTTATGCTCATCTTTATTAGGCGTAACCTTAGTGCTTAAACGTTTCTCGTTTATCGGGGATGGCTTATCACATATGGCTTTCTGCACAATGGCAGTGGCCGCTGTTGTTAATTTAACTAACAGTATGATTATTTCTTTACCAGTGACAGTTGGTGCGGCCATCATTCTCTTAAGAAGTAGCACTAATGCTCGAATCAAAGGTGATGCAGCGGTAGCAATGCTAGCTGTTGGCTCGTTAGCCATGGGCTATTTATTAATGAATGTTTTCCCAACATCCTCTAATGTTTCCGCGGATGTTTGTACATCATTATTTGGCTCGGTAGCGATTTTGACATTATCATTATCTTCCGTTATTACTTGCATTGTTTTATCAATTCTTACACTTATCTTCTTTGTGGTTTTCTATCACAAAATCTTTGCTGTGACATTTGATGAATCATTTGCTAGAGCTACGGGCGTCAAAACAACTATCTATAACTTATTAATCGCAGTGGTGACCGCTGTCATCATTGTTTTAGCAATGAACCTCGTTGGTTCGTTACTTATCTCTGCTTTAATTATCTTCCCAGCTTTAAGCGCTATGCGCATCTTTAAGTCATTCAAATCGGTGACAATCTGTTCCGCTATATTATCTGTTTCTTGTACCGCCATTGGTATCCTAGCCTCTATGTATGCTGGTACACCAGTTGGTCCAACAATCGTTTTAGCGGACATTATTGCCTTTATTATTTTCTTCCTCGTCGGATTCTTTACTTCCCACGCTAGGAAAGGGGCGTAATTTTATGAAAAAGACATACACGTCTCTTTTATTTTTATTAGCCATGCTTCTTGCTAGCTGTACTACAAGTGGTCATGGTAGAGGCAGAAATAATCTAATTTCTTCTCTTTTTAATAGTGGTGAAGAGAGTCATGAAACATCTAATAGTAATGGTGAATTCTCCCTTTCTAATTCAGACTATCCAAAATACGATAACATCGATATTGATCTCACTAAGATGAACGCCACAATGGTCTATTCACAAGTGAACGACATGATTACTGGTCCTTCTCCATATGTAAATAAAATTGTGAAAATGAAAGGACCATTTAAGCCATACGAAAGCACTAGCCCTGATTATTGCTATCCAGCAATTGTCATTATGGACGCCACAGCTTGCTGTGCTTCTGGAATAGAATTTTTACTTTATGGTGTGCCACGTTGTTCTATGGCGGGTGGTAATGGCTATCCTTTATATAACGAAGAAGCCACAATTGTGGGTCGATTTGAAACTTATCTAGAAGACAAAACCACCTATGTCCATTTAGTGGACGCCATTTGGCTTAAAGATTAATAAGAGGAGAGTTTATGAAGATTAAAAAAGCATTGATATTACTATCTATCCCATTTCTTCTTTCAAGCTGTACCACTAGCTATGATATGAATGAAAGTACCTTCTTTTTGGTCATGACTAACATTCAATATTACCCAGAAGACTATGTTAACAAAGATCTAACATTTGATAGCTTTACTTATAAGTTAACATCCGTCCAAGGTGAGGAATATATGTGTGTTGTCAGAAAATGTTCCAGTGGCTTTGGCTGTAAGTGTGGTAAAGACACAATTATCGGTTTCATTGTTAACAATGATATCAAACTACCAGAACCAAAAAATCAATATGACGACACTAACGATAAAGCCTGGATACATGTCACTGGTCAAATCAAAACAAGCGATAAAAAAGTGTTTGAAATATATAACGCTGATAACATCCCTGAAGAAGTGTCATTCCTATCGATAGAAATCAGAGATTTCTCAATTATTGAAGATTATTCTTCTTTACATTATTACGTTGATAAGTGAGGTAATTAATTATGAGTAATGCACCAAAAGTAAAAAGTGAAATGACTTTAGAAAACAAAAGAAAAGCCATTGCCGAAAGCGGTATCGTAGTGGGCGTAATCTTATTACTCTGCTATTTCTTTGGTTTTAGTTATATTTGGAATACAGGTTATGGTACTGAAGCTAGTGTTAATGGCTGGAACTATATCTTTGCTTGTATCACCTGGAATTTTAAAGGCACAGGACCAATCTATGGTAGTCATCTAGCGGTCCCATTTAATTACTACGCTAAATATTATGTAAGAATCCTTGCAGTCACTACGACAGTTTCTTTCGTGGTTCTTATCTCCTATGTCGTCATGTCCGTATTTAACATTAAAAAGTTCCATAAGAAATTAGAAATGGCCACAATGGTTGTGCTATATGTCTTAGCCTTTGTCTATTTGTTCTCTCTTGTTGTTGCTTTAGCAATGAACGGATCAAAAATCTTACCAAAGTTCTGTGGTGGTAATCCTCAGTGCAGCATCGCAACCTTAATATTCTTCCCATTTTTTATCACACTAATAACCGCAATAATTCATAGTGTGTTCATCTATAAGAGTAAAGAAGAAGAATTCCAAGAATAGAAATGAAAATGGCATTGAATCAATCAGTGCCTTTTTTGTTACAATAATCATCTATAAAATATTGATTAAAACAATATTTTTTGCTATCTTTACTCGGGGGTAATAAAACTATGAAAACTAATCTTCTAAAACTCATTACTTTATTAGCGATTGCTACTCCGTGTTTAGTGGGCTGCGACAACATTAAAGAAGGTGAACTAGTCACCGCTGAATGTGTTTATAATGGCTATCAACAATTGCCTGATTTTTCAACGCCTTTCGTAATTAATACAAAAGACTACAAAGACTTAGTAGTTAGTGCTCATGGTGATTACTTTTATATTAAAGATTTTAAAATTTACGATTCCCTTTATTTAGCAGATGTTAATGGTGATGGTCGTCGTGATTTCTGTACCGAATTCTTATATTCACGTCAAGGTAAAAACTATCACGGATATGCCTTCTACGATATTAAAAAGGAAGAATATATAAAATATTTCCTTCCTACAGATGATATGTCTTACTATCTTGGTGAAAAAGATGGTGCTCTTATCGTCAAACAATTCTATGGTGAACACGATGTAGACAATTATAAAAAAGACATTGGTCATAGAAGAACTGCCACTCTTTTAACAGGAAAAGATCCTACTTTGGTATGGGAAGATGAACCATTTAAAATAACAGGCTTACGCTATGACTTTGCATATAGGGACGAATATGGTAGCCACAGTTGTACTTTCGATGGTGGTAATTCTGGTATAGAAGAAACATATGGTGCTGAGACAGGAAGAGTCTTTTATTTACTTTTCGTGTGTAGCTACAATGGTGTAATAAAAGAAGACAGAATAGCCATCTCTTTCTCTGAAAACCCAGCATATAAAATAGAATTTAATGCAGAACGTACACAATCACTAACTACTCTCAGTTCTCAAGTAAAATATGATTATTATGACCTCACATTCTTTGAAGAAGGAAGATTTGATATTTCTATTAAAATCCAAGATCTTGAAGCAATCATTCCTATCACAGTGGACAACGCTCGTTTTAACAGATTCTAAAATCGTATATACTTGTATATATGAAACAATTACGCCTAGAAAAGATTACCAAGGCTAATGCCTTTTAACATTAAAAATTAAATGATATGGCGAGCAATAATGAATATTTACAATTTGTTCTCGAACTCTTAAGAGAAACTAGAGGCATTACATACAAGAAGATGATGGGGGAATATATGCTTTATAAGGACGGCATCCTTTTTGGTGGTGTCTATGATAATCGTTTCCTTATTAAAAATGTTCCATCATTAAAAGACTATAACTTAAAAAAACAAATCCCATATCCAAGCGCTAAGCCGATGCTATTAATTGATTCAGAAGATCCTGATGAAATTAAAGAGATGGTTCTTAAAGCGGTTAACGACTTAAAAAAGTAAAAATTTTTCACAATTTCAACTATTAAGATACATTCTAAATAAATTGTATTATTACCCGTCTGGCTAGGCTCTAGACATACACATGTGCAATTGATATGCGTATTTTACTGCGCTAAAATTGAGTTAGATATATGGCATACTCATTAATACCTATTGTCGCGGTAATTATCGGCGCAATAATTAACTGGGATGTTTTTCTAAACAAAAAATATCAGGTCATGAACCATGATATTTTCAGCGCCTATAAGGTTGTTGTTGTTTGCAACTTTATCTTCTTTATTGCGGACATACTATGGGGCATATTCGATGCTCTTCCAAATAAAATACCTAGCATCATAGATACTTCCGTCTTCTTCGTGGCGATGGCTTTTGGTGTTACTGCTTGGTTGCGCTTTACCACTAAATACTTAGAAGAAGGAAAGAAAGTCTCTATTGCGGTTCTTTCAATTGGTTATCTATTCTTTACCGCTGGTTTAGTGTTAGTCATCATTAATCTTTTCCAACCAATCTTATTTGATTATTCCAGTGGGGTATATGAAGCTAAGTCAGGTCGATATGGTTATTTTACCGCGCAGATGACGATGTATATCATCACATCGATTTTCGCTTTCGCACGCACTGTTACCCATAAAAACTACAAGCGTAGTAGATTCTTAACCATCACTGTCGTTGGTATTGCGATGGCTATATGTATCTTCTTCCAAATCTTATATCCACATCTTCCTTTATATTCATTCGGTCATTTAATCTGTATGGTTTTAATCCATATGTTCATTATTAACACCGAACATGCTGACTATCGTAAATCAATTACTGAAGCTTCCGCTAGAGAAGAAAAGAAAACTCAAGAGTTGGAAGTCACAAGAGAACTAGCTTATCAAGATCCTCTAACAGGCATTAAAAATAAGCACGCCTACGTTGAACGCGAAGAAGCCATTGACTTATTACTCCGCGATAAAAATGGTGGAGATTTATGTTTATTTATCTTCGACTTAAATGATTTAAAGATGATTAATGATACATATGGTCACCAAGTTGGTGATGATATTATCATCAAATCAGTGCAAATGATTAAATCAGTCTTTAAGAATCAAATCATCTATCGTATCGGTGGTGATGAATTTGCGACATTCGTCGATGGTCCTGATTTCGCCATTAGATATCAATTATTAGAAGAGTTCAATAAAATGATTGAATCTAATATTGGCAAGAATGAACCAATCGTGGCTGTCGGCTTTGCGGACTATGTTCCTGAAAAAGACAATTCTTTAAGATCAATCTTCACCCGAGCGGATGAACGCATGTACGCTCGAAAGAAGAAACTCAAAGAGATGGCTAATCACTCTGACAGTGAAGTACAAAACGATGCATCTACAAGCGATTCCGTTTCTAGACTCAATATTTATGAGTTGTTCTATAACTATGATAAGCGCTCGCTGATTAACTTATTAAATAACTCATCTTGCGATGAAATTATTGAAGTTGATTTCACTAATGATACATATAAGCAGTTCTATCATGTTGAAGGTAAATACTTTGTTCCTAACGTTGGCATTTCCTTTAAGGAATTAGTCAATTTCACCGCTAAACACATCGTTCATCCTGATGATATTGGGGCTTATTGGACGCTGATGAAATTTGATGGTTTCTTTGAACGTTTAGCTAATGCTAAGATACCAAACTTTGACTTTGCACACTTTAGATTCAAATTACAAGATGGTAACTATCGTTATGTCGAGCAATGTGTTATTGCTGGTGAAGAAAATGGTCTTCCTCCTGGCATGCTTAGACTATATATCTTTGATATACATAACTTAATGACTAGAAGAATTGGTGTCATCAGTGATGAATCCAATCTTATCTCCGTTGGTAGAGACCAAAAGACTGGTTTATACACCAGTAAAGACTTCTTCAGTAAAGCCGAACAAATCGTTAAAGATAATAGAGATAAAGAGTGGTGCATTCTCTTTGTTGACATTGAACACTTCAAATTCTTTGATGAATGGTTTGGCCGTGAACAAGGTGACTATTTATTAGCTAAGATTGGTGTTGAACTATCAGAAAATGAATTAGTTAAAACCGGTGTAGCGGGTTATTTAGGCCAAGATGACTTCGCCGTTTTAGCGGAATTTAATAAAGACAAAATCTCTTCTTTATATGAGCATATTCGTGACCATATCGCCTCTTTTGGCCTCACAACAGGTTTCTTACCGGCTATCGGTGTCGCTCTTTTAGAGAAGGATATGGTCCTTGTTGACGCCTTTGATAGAGCCAGTATTGCCGCTTCTAAAGCAAAAGGCGATATTAAGAACAGAATCGTCTACTATAATTCCGATATGCAGTTCCTTGCCCAACACGAATTCCGTATTCTTACCGAATTCATGAACGCAATGAAGAATGATGAAATCACCTTCTACTTGCAACCACAGTGCCACGCTAAGACAGGCAAAATTGCCGGTGTTGAAGCATTAGCGAGATGGATTAAAAAAGATGGAACCTCTGTTCCACCAAACACCTTCATTCCAGTTTTAGAAAAATATAACTTCGTGACAGACTTAGATAAATATCTTTGGGAAAAGATTTTCATTAGCCTTAAAGATTGGCTTGATAAAGGCTTTGACGCTGTACCTGTTTCCATTAACGTCTCTCGTGTCGATATTTATAACTTTGATATTGCGAATTACATTCGTGATTTAGCCGATAAATATTCTCTTCCACATAATCTCATCAAAGTGGAAATTACTGAATCTGCTTATGCAGAAACCACAAATGTTGTTGAAGATATCGTTGGACGCTTACGTAAAGATGGATTCTCTGTCTTAATGGATGACTTTGGTAGAGGTTACTCTTCCTTAAATATGCTTTCATCAATTAAGTTAGACGCTATCAAGTTAGACTCCGAGTTCCTCAGATTAAAAGGCACCGATTATGAAAGAGGCATCCGTGTTATTGAATCTGTGGTTAATATGGCCAAAGTCATGGGCTTACCAATTATCGTGGAAGGCGTTGAAACAAAAGAACAATGTGAGTTCTTAATGGATCTAGGTTGCCGTTATATTCAAGGCTACTATTTCTATAAACCAATGCCTGTCGAAGACTTTAGAAAAGTCATTTCTCAAGAAGGTAAGATTTATGAACGTGGCTTTGTGGTTAAAGCTAATGAACAAATTCGTATTAGAGAATTTCTTGATAAGAATATTTATTCTGACACAATGTTGAATAACATTCTTGGTGCGGTTGCTTTCTATTCTTGGGATGGAGAGCATATTGATATCGTTCGTTTCAATCAGCAATTCTATGAATCAGTCGACGTTCCAGACTTCGCGGAAAGATTGGAAAACATTGAAATGTTTGCCCCAGAAGAAGATCGTCCATTCTTATTCAACGCTTTAAAAGAAGCGATGGAAAACCGTTTATCAGGTTCCTCAGCCCATATCAGATTCCATCGTAGTGATGGTGGACTTATGTCCTTTAATATGCGTTTCTATTACTTAGGTAAGAAGGAAGGCAGAGAGCTCTTCTATGGTGCGGCCTCTAACGATAGTGAACTAGCTAACTTAAAAGAAATCAAAGATTTAGTTTCTGAATACTCCACTGATAACATGATTCTCGTCAGTATTATCAATAAGAAGTTCAGATTCAACGTTATTTCTCATAACTTAAGTGACTTATTTGGTATTACTCCTTCTGAACTTGAACAAGAACTCAATAACGCGACATTCGTTAAACGCTGTGTTAATCCAAAAGAAATCCATGAGATTAACCAAGATGCTCTTAAGCTTGCTAGCAAGCATAAAGAGTTTGAAAAGATTATCTCTATCTATGATAAAGATAATAACAAGGTGAAGTTGAAGGTGGACTTCCTCTGTGTTGCGGATGCCGCAGATAATGTAGCCTACATTATTAAACCTCAGCCGTTAGAAAAATAAGAGATATCGATAAAATCGGTATCTTTTTTATTTGATTGTGTGTAAAATTTTTAGCAGTTATTGCTTTTTCTCGCGTCTAATAAGTGAGAGGCATAAGATATGAAAAAGTTTTTCAAGGTCACATTAATCCCATTAGCCCTCTTTATGACAGCGTGTCAACCAAGCGCTCCTAAAGAAGGCATTACTAAAATCACCTATGAAACTGTTAATTACATGGGTGGTCGTACACGTACCTTTGTTCTTGATTTCGTGCATAACGAATATCAAAAAAGAGATTTCTTACCAGGTGATGAAACATCCAACAGATTGCTATTCGTAGTTAAAACATTCACTGAGGAAGAAGAAAAGACCTTCATCAACGGCATCGCTAAATGTGGTTTGCTTAGTATAAAAAGTGAATACAAACGCACTGACGTCCTAGATGGTGGTGGTTGGTCATTCATTGTTGAATACAAAGACGGAAAGTCATTCTCATCAAAAGGTGAAAACAATGGTCCATATAAGGTCTTTGATAAATGTTCCACATATTATTATGATTTATGTGGCGAACAAGTAATGGGCATGCTTCCAAGTGGCTATGGCTCTAGTAATAACACTAATCAATAAAAGGAGTTTAACTTATGTTAACTGAAACACAACAACGCGTACAAAGCGCATTCATTCTAGCGATTATCGCTAATTCAATCCTTGATGTTATTGGATTGTCCTTTTCCTACGTAAGATCATTTATTTCAGGTTCTTGGTCACCAATGACAATGTTTATTGTGGGCTCTTTAGTTTTCGGTGCACCAATTGTGTTATCCGCAATCGCATTATCATATCTTAAAAATATTCAATCATATGAAATACACGGTAAGTTTAGAGCTTACTATGTCATTGCGCGTGCCCTTTCATTGGTCACACTAATTATCACTTCCATCGTTGCATTTATACTTCTTATTGCCTTTATTGCTTTAGCTCCTTCACTCTAAAGTGATATTTAATATAGCATTTAAAAGAATAGTCTCGTCGAGGCTATCTTTTTTATGTTTCTTTTACTATTCACCATATTTGTATCTTTCAAAAGTGCTTATTATTGTATAAACTCACACGTCATCTTATCTTTTTATTAAATAGTGCATATAAAATAAGGAGAATACTTTTATGGCTAAGTATGTCAAATTTTCTGCTACAGTCACCTGGTTTGATGCAAAGGAAGAACCCGAGGTCAAACGACCATTAACTGGGCTTTATTACGAAGTTATTTATCGTAGAGGCAATAAAGATAAAAAGATTGGTGATGGCTATTTAAATGATGAAGGCTGTTTTACTATTTCTACGGAAGAAACTAAAAAGTTACCTTTTGATAGTAAAACGTATTTCGAGACACATATTTATTCAAAAACAGAAGAATGTGATGTTTTCTGGAGAAAAAGGAAAACTGGTCAACATACACCTGGAGAGATTGTATTCTCCACTCAATATAGTGGTGAATTGACACGTGGGGAATTCTGGATGAATTATGATGCAGAAGATCATCGCAAGAGAATATTTATTGCGCATTTGCTCAACCAAGCAACAATATTCGTTAAGAATAAGTATGGATATAAGCCACCAAAAGTAAAATGCGTTTTCCCTTATACAGAAGAAGAAAGAAAAGTGTCAGCTTGCTCCGGTAATCTAATCATGCTTATCGGTGATGCTTGGCGTGGTCTATTGCACACCCTCTTTCATGAATATGCCCATGCTCTTCAACACGATGCATGGCCACTTTCTCAACGAAAAGCGGGAATGAATCATGACTATGATATGGATTTTACTGCCAATATAAGTAAAGAAAGAGGGCTTAACGCTGTATTTGTGGAAGCTTTCGCAGATTACTTCGCAAATAGAGTCTATGATGTTATTAGATTTAAACTTGGGAATATCCCTTTTACAGATTTACTCGAAGAAGTTGAAACAACCATAAAAGAACGTGGTGAAGGAAATGAAAACAGTGTCGCCGCCTTTTTATATGATTTAACCGATGATACTGATAAAGAAAAAAGCTTTTACGTGCGGGATGAAAAATCTCTATTTCAAACCCCTTTAGATCCAATGGATAGAATTAAATATTCAGATAAAAAAATGTTTAATACTATCAAAAATTTAAAAAAGATTAATCTTTACTATTTGGTGAACAAATTATATTCAGATTATCCAGACGATGTCGAAGGGATAAAACTACTATTAACGATGAACGGCATTTCTCCTCATAACATTAGGACCAAAAGAATAGATAGCAAAAGAGACATCTTTGAGATTGAGTGGGAACCAGGTGGAACTAAAACAAGCAAATGGCTTGATGATGACTTAGAAAGTTCAAAAACAGAGGGGCCATGCAAAACCTACCAGGATGAATGCAATGTTTTCTTATCCAGTATTAAAAAACCAGAGAAATGTATTGTTTCATCGGGACCTTTAAAGAATAAAGAATCGTATTGCTTTAAATACAGCGATGTTAAGCCATTATTTGAAACTGGTGATAATGCTGTGGTTATTAAAATACAAGGTAGATGTACAGAAAAAGAAGCAACAGAATACGAATCATGCTATTGCTTAGTGGGTTTTGATTCATTTCGTGTAAATGATGAATTTGTCATCTTACCTAACATTTTGCTCGCCAAAAATGGAACCTCGATTGATGGCGTGAAAGTATCCAGCTCTTCACACAATGTATTTATGGATGGACATTTTAATATCTTGATGGAGTATGGCTCATACTTCTGTGTTTTTTTCGAAAACTACACATTCAATGATGTGCAATTAGAATTTGACGGAGATACTGATGGCTCTTTCCTCCGTGTAACAGCTTCAGATCAGGTAGAAAACAGTATGAACAAGAATTATGTGGATTTGGTGGGCAAAACTGCTCTAACAAGAATATCAAGGTTAAGGTTCCGTAATATAGATTTTGATGCAACTTGTTTAAGAATTGACTGTGAAGGCAGTTCAGAAAAAATAAAAGCCCTTAAACGAGTCATTTTGAGCACAAAGCCAGTGCTTCAAAAGCTTCCAAGTAGTCCTCGCCACGTAATAGGCGAAAATAATGGTGGTACTCTATTTGATGATGAAACTCGTAGAAAGCTTGAAAAAGCAAAAACAACGAGTGTCAAAGTACCAATGAAACCTAAGAAAAAATAGATAAATCCAAAAGACGGCATTTTATATAATAAAAACCGTCTTTTTTGATACTTTTGATTATAAAATAAATAAATTTTATAAATTCCTTTGCCTTATTCGACGCATAAGAGTAGGCTTTTACCTGTTGAAGAAAGGAAACGGAGTATGAAAAAAACTATCAAAACTGTGTTACTTAGCCTAGTCGTTGTGGGCGCTCTTGCGGGTTGTGATTTCGGCAACAAACCATCAAATACAAGTAGTTCATCTTCTAGCGAAAGCAGCACATCCCTTACATCATCCAGCACAAGCGAAACTAGTACATCATCTAGCTCTTCCAGTTCCACAAGTTCTATCGCTGTTAAAACAAACATTGTCTTAACCGCTGAAAAAACTAGAGTGGAAGTTTTCGAACAATTGACAATTAATTCAAACGTTGAAGGTGTTACCTATTCCACAAGCGAAGGTGCATCAGTTTTTAATGGTGTTTTCAGTGCCACAAAAGAAGGTACATATGTGGTCACCGCTCATAAGGAGGGTGATTTCATCGACGGAACCATTACCATTGAAGTCTTTAAAAAAATCGACATCGTTATTCCTGCTGAACAAGAGAATGGTGTTGATGTTAATGAAAGAGTAATCCTTATTTGTAACGTTGAAGGTGTCACATATACCACAACAGAAGGTGCATCAGTGGTTGATGGTGTTTTCACCGCTACAAAAGAAGGCACTTACGTTGTTACAGGCCACAAAGATGGCAACTATATTGATGGCACAGTCACAATCACTGTGGCGTTTAAGAAAACAGCCGCTAAAATTAAAGGCATTTTAAAAGCGATGAAGGAAGGCCAAAACTTCACAATTACTGCTTCTAACTTATTAGGTACTAATAAGATTTATAGAACAAAAGATTATTTCTTTGATTCTCAATCTAACGAAGGTCAAGCCTTATTCACCAACATCATTCCAGATACCCAATTTGATAAAGTTGCGCACTATATCAAATTAGTGAATAACGAACTCATCATCGGCAACGATGTTCTTTATCAAACACAAAGTGGTGATATTAATGTCGCTACTGACTTATATGATACCGATGGTTTATATTACGTCGATGTCGACGCTTTAGAATTAAGTGAAGACAATGGCGTCTTCTACACTGAAGATAAAAATACAATCGTGGCCATGGCGTGCATGATTGGTTCTGAATATGTCTTATACGCTGATAAGATTGAATTCAGTTTCAACAGTAACTACGATCTCTGCGCTAGAGTCATTTATATTGATCCAAACACCAATGAAATTGATGAACAAAGCACAAGTGCTTTTGGCTATATCAAATTCACTGATGTTGGTAAAACCGTTGCACCAGTTCTTGATGAAGCTATGAAGAATGTTTCTGTTAGTGAAACAGGTATGAGTGAAGAAGTTGCTTCTTCTTTCATGCTTAAACAAGCTCACATCAAAGCCACAATTAAACAAATCGTTGGTGAAGATACACAAGTCTTAGGCACAAGTGAATATCACTTCAACGAAAAATATTTAATCGAAGAAAAAGTGGTGAGAGGCACAACTTACCATAACTTCTATGAAAAAGATGAAAGCGGTTACGCTAACTACGTTGGTATTGGTCCAGATAACCAATTAGTGAGAACATCCGCTAGAGAATGGGATGAATTCACCTTCCCATTTGCCACTCTCACATTAAGTGATTTCAGACAAACAACAGCCCATACCTATTCCTATTTAGGCTATAGTTCCGATGCTGTTGCTAAATACTTAGCATGGGCTAACATTGGTGATAACACTATTTCCTATATCACCGCTAAAGAAGAAAACGGCAAAATCGTTTCCTTCGTCTGTGAAACAGAAAACCAACTCTACAACATTGGTACAGAAGATAACCCAGTTTATGAATATGGTAAATACGTCTTTGAAATCCAAGTTTTAGAATACGAAGAAATCGTTGCTCCAGCGCCATTTGAAGCGGATGCTGACACAGTAAAAATTCAAACCTACTTAAACGATTTAACCGAAAGTGGTGCTAACTACACCTTAATGATTGGTGATCACTATTCACCAAGTGATTTAACCACCATCAAGGTCACAGAAAAGACTATCTTAATTAAAGAATACAAAAACGGTGTGACCACATATCGTGGCTATCACATGTTAGATGATGGTGTGATTGAATTCAGCGCTGAAAACGATAACGATGAAGCTACTGCTAGATTAGTTAAAGATGTTGAATTGCAAGAAGGTCAATCCTTAGCCTCTTTATTAGGCCTCAACATTGCTCCAGAAACATTAAAGTTTGATGAAGATGGTAACATCGTCTTCAAAGAAGGCGTTTTAAATGCTGGTAAAGCCTTATTCAATGACTTCTATTGGAAAGATTACGCCTTAGATGGTTCTATTAAATTCACTGTCTATAATAACTACATCAGTTCCATCAACTTCAAATATGGTGATGGCAATAACCTTGCTCAATACGCCAACCTCTTCATGTTCGGTACAACTGGTTTAACATCTACCTTTGAAAAAGACTTAACTGCTAAATTAGCCACAATTAAAGACGCTCCAAAGCCAACATCATGGGCTGAAGAATCTCCAGCTGCTTACGAAAAATTAGTAGCCTTAGTGGGTGAAGCCAATATTGGTTTAATTCCATATGTCTATGATGCAGCTTATAGCGGCAATTTCGATGACGGCAAAACTAATGATGCCGGCACAATGGTTAGCATCAAATTAAAGAGTGGTTCATTCACCGATGCTTATCGTTTAGCCATCACTGAAGCTTGCGTTGCTCTAGGTTTCACAAAAGCCAGTAATACAAAAGCCACTTTAGCGGTTGATGGCAAAACATTAACAGTCTCAACATTAGGCTCAACATTTGCTGTTTTATTTAAATAATCAGTCATGAAAAAACTATTTCCAATCATTGCACTTATGACACTTACTGCTTGCTCGAGCCCTGCTTTGAGCAGCAGTAGTGAATATAGTTCTAGTGAATCTAGCGCTTTTACAAGCACTAGTGAGATTTCATCTACCTCAAGTAGTAGTGAATCTTCTTGCACTTCATCAATCACTAGTTCATCTACTTCTAGTTCAACTAGCAGCAGTGTTAGCTCTTCATCTAGTTCAAGCTCCTCATCTAGTAGTGTTATAGTGCCACCAACACCTAGTGAAATATTTGATTCATTTCACGAAAAACTAGCGTTAAAGAATTCCACCTTATTCGATGAAAACTACATCGAACAAAAACTCATTGATGGAAGACTTTTAACAAATCACTATTATGGTAGTTTTGCTAGTCAGGGTGATGATGGATATTGTGTCTATCTTGATCAAGGCATTTATCATTTCAACATCGTTGAAAACGGTATTGAAATCGATAGATGTAAAACTCCTAACAAGGATCTTGATATGAGTTTCTTCTTCTATACCACCTATGACTTATTAGAGTTCAAGGGTAAGTGGAAGAAGACCGCTAAAGACTTTGTCTATACATCCACCGATAAGGACTTAAGTGTTCTTATTGCTGAATTAGATGGACAAGGCATCTTAGCAGAGGGTAGTGACACATTTAAAAACACATTAACTATTGCTAATGATGGTCAATCTGCTTTATATGAAACAGTGGTGAGTTCCGTTGATTATGGTGAATTCAAAATGAGTTTCAGCGTTAAGGATTTAGGCACTACAACATTTGATACTCTTACTACATATTTAGCAAGCGCTCCTAGATTAGAAGTCACCAATGAATTCACTAGTGAAATCAGTACTGCGCTCACTCGTATGCTTGGAGGCGTTATAAGTGCGCCAGTGGGTACTAGTTATGCTCATGATTCATATGTGAGATATGACGGTCAAATCCCAACAGTTATCTTCTACGAAGATTTCCTTGCGGGTGATCAAGTAAGCGCCTATCGCACATACTTAGAAAGCATTGGCTTTAGGTATTCAAGTCTCACAACTGAAAAAGAAGACTTAAAACAATATGGCTATATCCGTTATTACTATGAAAAAGTAGACGGCTTTGAAACATATTATGTGGAGTTATATTACGTTCCAGTATTACAACTCGATGAATATGAAAAACTGATGTATCCAAATGGTATTTTGCATCTAAGATTCATTAGACCAGTTGAATAAACAAACAATAACGGGGTTGATTAAATCCCGTTTTTTGTTACTCATTTAGTCAAGAATATTTTTAAAAATTTTTCTTACTTTTCATCGATTCTTTTTTAATCTTTCTGCCCTGTATACATATATGCGCTCAAAAAAGAGATATACTAAAATTAGAAATGGGAACTCTATCTAAAATTTGGAATGGTTTTTTAAACATCTTTGGTTTGCGCAAAAAATCGAGGTACGTTAAGAACTATTTAAACGAAGCTAATATGAGGTCAGCTATTTTCATGTCCTCTGTTATTTTCGTGCTTGAAATTTGGTTAATCCTTAGACAAACACAAAAATATATCATTCCAACATTAGCGAATCCGGCTAATACCTTATCTCCTTTCCAAGTCATATTCCAAAACACCTCAAACTTCTTCATCTTAATGTCGATGGGCTTTGCGATGTTTATCTATTCTTTACAATACGTTAGTAAAATTAGAAGTTTAAAAAGAATGGTGTGGGCGATTGTTTTCGCCGGCTTCTCTTTATGCATTTGTGCTTTGATGCCGTTAGAGTTCTACTATAAGTCCATCAAGTTCACTAGTGAAGTTAATACCATTAAGGGTATCTTTAAGATATTTTTCTATATCTCAGTCATTCTGTTCGATATTGGTATTATCTTCGCCTCCATCTACCGCTATAAAGGTGGTAAGAGAGCTTCATTAAGCTCGGTCATGGTTATTTCCTTATTCGCCTTTGTCTGCTTAATGTTTGGTGTGATGGTCTCTTATGGTGACTTCGTGAGTGTTAAGGCCGTTATCAATTCAGATGGAGAAACGGTTTATATGCCAGATGGTAGTGGTAACGTCATGTATGAAAATAAACAGATTATCTGCTTCTTGATGTTCACTATTTATATTGGCTGCTTATTAATTTGGAACCCATTAACATCTATTGGTATTTTAGGAACCTTGTTCTTAGGCTTCTATTTTGCGATTAAGGGGG
>JBGUMU010000003.1:0-2346 GCA_045116995.1 Bacilli bacterium | reverse complement strand
TTACCATTTGGTAAGTGAGCAGGTTCTGTACCAGGAGCGATAGCGCCGACTGGGCAGTTTCTCATACAGAGACCACAACCGATACATTTATTTGGAAGAATGTAGTATTCCATCATGTTCTTACAAACGTGAGCTGGACACTTGTGATCAACAACGTGAGCTTCGTATTCTTCTGGGAATGCTTTAATTGTGGATAAGATTGGGTTTGTCGCGGTTTGACCGAGAGCACATAAGGAGTTATTTCTAATAACATTGGATAATTCCTTAAGGTCTTCTAAGTCTTGAGGTTCACCCTTACCGTCACAAATCTTTGTTAAGATGTCTAAACATCTCTTTGTACCGATACGGCATGGAGAACATTTACCACATGATTCGTCGCAGATAAATGTCATATAGAATTTAGCGACGTCGACCATACAGTTGTCTTCGTCCATGACGATAGCACCACCGGAACCCATCATACTACCAGCAGCGACTAAGCTACCGAAGTCGATTGGTGTATCTAAGTCTTTTTCGGTTAAGCAGCCACCGGAAGGACCACCAGTTTGAATGGCTTTGAATTTCTTTCCGCCTGGGATACCGCCACCGATATCATAAATTAATTGTCTTAATGTTGTGCCCATTGGAACTTCGACAAGACCAACGTTGTTGACTTTACCACCGAGAGCAAAGACCTTTGTACCTTTGGTGTCTTGTGTACCAATAGCAGCGAATTTTTCCCAACCTTCTCTTAAGATGTAAGGAACACAGGCTAAGGTTTCGACGTTGTTAACGACTGATGGGTGACCCCATAAACCTTTAACTGCTGGGAATGGAGGACGAGGACGTGGCATACCACGTTTACCTTCGATAGAGTTAATCAAAGCTGTTTCTTCACCACAGACGAAGGCGCCAGCGCCTAAACGGATGTGGCAGCGGAAGGAGAAGTCTGTACCTAAGATGTGATCACCTAAGATACCAATTTCTTCTAATTCTTTGATAGCTTTGGCTAAACGTTTAACAGCGATTGGGTATTCCGCACGGACATAGAAGTAACCGTTTTGAGCACCGATAGCGTAACCAGCAATCATCATACCTTCGATAACTGCACATGGGTTACCTTCGATGATGGAACGGTCCATGAATGCGCCTGGGTCACCTTCATCACCATTACAGATCATATATTTTGGTTCATCAGTTTTAGGAACGAAGGACCATTTTCTTCCGGTTGGGAAGCCTGCGCCACCTCTACCTCTTAAACCTGATTTTAAAACTTCATCAATAACTTCTTCACGAGTCATGTGTAAGGCTCTGTTTAAACCTTGGAAAGCACCGTTACCAATGGCTTCGTCGATGTCTTCTGGGTTGATTTCACCATTACCATTTAAAGCGATGTCTCTTCTTTGTAATTTGTAGAAGTTAATTTCGTGTTGTTTTTGGACGTGTTGTTTTGTTTGTGGATCAACGAAGAGTAAACGTTCAACTACTTCATTGTTCTTAATGTCTTTTTCGAATAATTCTTCAACGTCACTGACTTTGACCTTAACGTATAAGGTTTCTTCTGGGAAAACTTTAACGAAAGGACCTTGGGAACAGAAGCCGAAGCAACCAACGATGTTAGCGGTCACTTTATCTTCTAAGCCGTTAGCCTTAATTAATTCGTTGAACTTATCGATAATGACTTGGGAGTCTGCGGATAAGCAGCCAGTACCACCACAGACGACGATGGCTTTATGGCCTGGTTCGCAGTGGAACTTCTTTTGTAAGCAAGCGCCACATTTTTCAAATCTCGCTTGGAGTTCTTTTTCAGTTTTGATTTGTTCCATACTTAGTTAGCCTCCTTTGCGCGATATTCTTCGATAATGTTTTTAACGTTATCAACTTTAACTTGTGGGTAAACTTTACCATTGATGCTCACTGCTGGAGCAACAGCACATGCACCGATACAACGGAGCAAGTCTAATGTGAATAAACCGTCTGGTGTTGTTTCACCTGGTTTAATACCTAATAATTCGCCAAATTTGTCGCATACCAATTGACTGCCTTTGACGTAGCAAGCAGTACCTAAACAGACACCAATGACATATTTGCCCTTTGGGACCATTGAGAAGAACGAATAGAATGTCACAACACCATAGATGTCACTGACTGGGACACCAGTTAATTCAGAGACAAGTTCTTGAACTTCTAGAGGAATATAGCCGTATTCCTTTTGAATGTCTTCAAGAATCATCATGGTTGGAGTTGGTTCATCTTTATAGCGTTCCACTATTTCGGTAATTTGTTTTACAGCTTGTGGTTGTAATTTTGCCATAATAGCCTCCTAATGATTACATAAAGTAATTCAGCGATATTATTTTACGCATA
>JBGUMU010000002.1:0-1995 GCA_045116995.1 Bacilli bacterium | reverse complement strand
AGGCTTTATTCAAGGCCTTAAAGATGCAGGCTTCGGCGATTTAAAATTTGATATTCAAAACGCTAAAGCAACCGCTGCTACAAACTCTACATTAGCCAAAGGTATGGCAAGTAAAAAGCACAAACTCAATTTAGCGATTGCTACTCCATGTGCGACAGCCTTAAAAGCAGCTCAAGAAAATATTGGTTCTACAACTCCATTATTGTTTACTGCTGTGACAGATCCAGTTGGTGCGGGCTTATTAAAAGACAATAATGCTCCAGAAGGTTTTGTTACTGGTACAAGTGACCTTCAACCAGAAGAAGCATTAGGCAATCAAATTAAATTAACAAAGAAAATGATTCCAGATGCCAAAAAGTTAGGTATCTTCTACTGCGCGAATGAACAAAATTCACGTGTGCAAGCTCAAATGGCTTCAGAAGTTGCTAAAGCTGAAGGCTTAGAAGTTGTTGAAAAGACATGTGTTGACCAATTCACCATCAAAACAAACATCGCTGAATTAGCCGCAGATGTGGATGCGATTTGGATTCCAACTGATAACACAGTCGCTAGTAATATGGCAAAAGTCAAAGACGGCTTAGGACAAAATAAAACATTAGTCATCGTTGGTGAAGAAGGTATGCTTGATGGTGGTCAAGTGACTGTTTCTATCTCCTACTATGATTTAGGTGTTAAGACCGCTGAATTAGCGGCTAAGATCTTAAAAGGTACCGCTGTTAAAGATGTTCCTGTATTCTTCAATACTGCGGATACATGTTCTTACACATTCAGTAAAAAGAATTTAGAAGATGCTGGTTTCAAAACTGAAGACTTACCATCAGAATTCCCTTGGAAAGAAGCTAAATAAACATGGATATTACTGAGCTAATACGTTTGACATTAAGCATGGGTCTTCCATGCTGTCTATTGGCCCTAGGTGTATTCTTAACATTCAGGATACTCGATTTCGCTGATATGACCGCTGAAGGAAGTTTATTAATCGGTGGGGCAGCTTGTGCCTTAATGATTACTAAAAACGTTCCTCCTCTTATTGCGACATTCGTCGGTATGCTTGCCGGTGGTGTGTGCGGTTTTATCACTGGATTTCTAAATCGAGTGCTTAAAATACCTAAGCTATTAAGTGGTATTATCACCATGACCGCTTCTGGTTCTATTGCCTTATTATTATTCGGCTTAGCCAATGGTAGAATCTTTGCTTCAGAGATTAACGGCATTGATAACTCTAAAACAATCTTTGGTTTCTTAGATCCAAAGATATTCCATGGTTGGCAACAAGTAATGGTAGTCGCTGTTATCGTCGCCATAGTCTTAGCGGTCGCCTATTTCTTCTTTGGTACTGAATATGGTATGGCCATACGTGCTACTGGTATCAATGAGAAAATGGCCAAATCACAAGGCATTAATACCACAGTTACCACAATTATATGCGTTTCCATTAGTAACGCTTTAATCGGCTTAGCAGGCGCTCTTATTGCCCAAATCGATAGTGGCATGAATGCACAAGGTGCTACAGGTTATCTTGTTGTCGGTTTAGCAAGTATTCTTATCGGTGAAACATTATTTGGTAAAAGATCGTTTAAAAATGCTCTTATATCCATTAGTTTAGGTTCGATACTATACTTCGCTATCATCATGCTTGCTACCCAAGTATTCAAGATGCCAACAGACTTAACTAAATTACTATATGCTATCTTAATTGCTTTAGCGCTTTGCCTACCAATGATTAAGCAAGCAATCTTAAAACTATTTACCAGAAGAAAGAAGGAGGCTGAATAACTATGTTAGAACTTAAAAATGTCACCAAAACATTCAACCTCACTGGTAATAAAGAAGACTTAAGAGTGGCCTTGGACCACGTTAATTTACAAATCGAAAGCGGTGAATTTGTCACCATCATCGGTAGTAATGGTTCTGGTAAAAGTACCACGATGAATATCCTCACCGGTGTTCTTAAACCAGATTCAGGACAAGTCTTATTAAATAATGTTGATATCA
>JBGUMU010000001.1:0-3664 GCA_045116995.1 Bacilli bacterium | reverse complement strand
AAATTCAACAGAAGAGACCTTGTTCAAATTGTTGCAGATGAAGCGCATTTATCCAAAAAAGACGCTCGTGCAGCATTGGACATCTGTTTCGGTGAAATTGAAAAAGCCTTATTAGAAGGCCAAGAAGTCAACATCACTAACTTCGGTGTATTCACACCAAAGACCCGTCAATCTCGCGATGGTACACATCCAAAACAACATACCCGCATTAAGATTGCCGAATCTCGTTCAGTGAGCTTCAGACTTTCTAAAGCTTTAAAAGGCAAATTGAACGCTTAGTTCAGTTTAAAAGAAAATCAGCGGAAACGCTGGTTTTTTTGTGCCTTCTTTTTTAAAAAGTGTAGAATAAGAGCATGGATAAAAATCTAGAGGCATATATCGAACTCGCTAAAGAGTTTAATCGACATGGTTATGAATTATATCTCGTTGGTGGTACCGTTAGAGATTATCTTTTAAGTGAGCCATTAACAGATATGGACGCAGTGAGTGAGGCTACTCCTGAAGAAATAATTGCCTTCTTACCAGATATCGACAAAACATTTAAAAGATTCGGTTCCTTAAAATATAAAAACGCTGATGGATTAAAGTTTGATATTACAACTTTAAGAAAAGAATCTTCTTATGAAGATAGTCGTCACCCAAGTAAAATCATCTTTGTTAAAGATTTAAAAGAAGACTATTTAAGAAGAGACTTTACCGTGAACGCGCTATATATGAATAAAGATTTAAAAGTCATAGATTATTGTAATGGGCAAGAAGACTTAAAGAATGGTGTCCTCAGAATGGTGGGCAATCCTGATACAAGAATCAAAGAAGACCCACTTAGAATCTTAAGAGCGATTAGATTCCATTTAATGCATCATTTAACAATTGAAGAAACATTATTAAAAGCGATGCATGATAACTTTGATTTATTAAAAAACATCACTGACGCAAAGATTAGAAGCGAATTAAATAAAATAGATGATTCACTTGTGGATCAAAAAGAAAAAATGGATATTTTTGCACAATTTGATATATCAAACCTAGTGGGTGTGATAAAGTAATAACATGATTAGTGAAGCAGTAGATTTTCATTTCTTACTTTTAGAAAACTATAAAAAACTCAAGATTAGTGAGAACCAATTAGCCATCATCTTAATGATGGATCACCTTATTTCATATGGTGATACTTTCGTGACCGCGGATATCTTATCTTTAAAGATGTCTTTAGACATCAAAGAAATCGATAGATTACTCGCTGATTTATTAACTCGTGGTTTAATTGAATATACCACTGCAAACGGCAAAACCATCACCTCTTTAAATCCTCTTAAAGAGAGACTTTACCGTGAATTCCAAATCAGTGTTTCTAAAGAAAACGAAGTAAGAAATAATAAAACCATTAGTGATCAACTCACCAATATCTACGAAAACTTCCAAGTGGAATTAGGTAGAAGTTTATCCCCAACAGAAGTGAGCACCATTAGAGAATGGGTCGCGATGGGCTATACTGATGAAGTGATTATTAACGCTTTAAAAGAAGCCATTAGTCAAGGTAAGAAATCAATTAAATCTGTCGATAAGATTTTATTAACATGGGCTAAAAGAGAAGAACTTGAAGCCGAAGGTAAAACATCTCTTAATGATGATTGGACCAACAATTTAGAAGAAACCATTCGTATCGCAAAAACGCCATGGCTTGATGAAGATGATGAAGACTAATATCAAGCCTTTGTTAGATTATTTAGACGAAATATTACCCACTGCTAAGTGTGAGCTTTTGTATACCAAAGATTATGAATTAGTGATCGCAGTGATGCTATCCGCTCAAGCAACTGATAAATCAGTTAATGCTGTGACACCAATTCTTTTCAAGAAATATCCAACATTGGACGCTCTTTATAATGCACCTTTAGAAGACATTGAAGAAATTATTAAACCAATCGGTTTATATAAAAATAAAGCTAAGAATCTTAAAGGAATAGTTAAAGATTTAAAGGAACGCTTTAATGGTGTAGTGCCTTCTAATAAAGATGAACTTATGACTTTACCAGGTGTGGGAAATAAAACCGCAGGTGTTATCCGCGCGGAGATATTCCAAATCCCAGATCTACCTGTTGATACTCATATCTTGAGAATTAGCAAAAGATTAAATCTTGCTAAAAAAGATGATGAACCAATTGATGTTGAAAGAAAGCTTAAAAAAATCATCCCTGAAGAGAGATGGATTAAGTCGCATCATCAATTAATACATTTTGGCCGCTACTATTGTATCGCTCGTTCGCCGAAGTGTGAAAACTGCAAAATAAGCGACATGTGTATATATAAACGTAAATAATTATTTGAAATATAATTGCTCCACGGCATCAAGATAATGGAGTCTTGGAGCGTAATCTTGTTTAATCAAAACGGCGTCCTTTTTGAATACTTCATAAGGAATAGATTTTCTACTGCCGTGTTCATAGAAATCAATGACAAAAGAAGCATCTAAAAGATAGATCTCGTCTTTCATTTGGAAAGAGATGATAAAGAACGCAATGCCTCCATGTTTGAGGACATTCTTTAAGTGTACGATTTGATGTTCGCTAATATTGCTTAATGGGAAAGCGGTATTTGATTTAGTGTTCTTAGCTTCAAAATCAATATATCTACCTTTATAAACACCGTTATAGTCAGTGGTGGATTGCTTTTCAAAGTAGGCGTCAGTAATTCTAGCGCCTTTAGAATAATCTACTTTAACAATATTAATCGGAGTTGGTCTTTTATTAATGAGAGCAATACCCATATCACGATAGTAGTCATTAGAAAGATTAATATCTTCTTCTAAAGACATACCACGGTTTGCCGCACTCAAAAGGGTGCGATGAGTTTTTTCGGTTTTATTATCGCTTTCTTTCTTTTGATAAGTTTTGCCGTTTGGGTATCTCATTATGCGATGTATTTTCTTATTTCTTCTTCAAACTCTTTATATGTGACATCTTCGTTGTTGGCAAGTTTTTTTAAAACTGCGGCAACAGGAACTGGGAAGTGATTGAATGTTTTTAAGACTTTCTTATATTCCTCTAATAAGAGATTGCTCTTTCTCATAGTAGCGTCATATAACCACGCTAAGTTTTCAGCGTCCACTGCAGGATCGTGAGCAGGACCAGCTTGCTTCACACCAAAGGCATCGCAGTATCTAATTAATGAAAGCGGATTGCCCTTATCGTCTCTCATGAATTCACTGATGAAAGCACTGAAGTCAATGTAGTTTTGTTGAATGCATTGAACGATTTCTTTTGGGAAATCAAAGCTATAAGAGATAGAGGAAGATAAAATCTTCATATCGTGATTACCAAAAGTAATGAAGGATGATTTCTTAAATGATAAGCCTACATATTTTCTAAGTTCACTCATCGCAGTAAAGAATGTGACACCTTTTTGTTTAAGCATATCTTCGGTGATACCAGTTAAGTCTGTGACAATTTTGCCCACTCTATTGTGAGCTTTAACGTAAATACGGAATGGTTTCTTACTTTTCTTAATATAACCATGACGGTCAATCACTGCGTGAACAGCGCCGATGGCAATCATCTCGTGAGAGAATTGTGTGCCCTCGAAGTCTAGGAAGACTAGTGATTTATGACCTTTTAATAATCTTTCAAATTTCTTCATAAAATCTTTTGATAGTATACCATTAATT